>JABEVA010000303.1 GCA_013044065.1 Phycisphaerae bacterium | reverse complement strand
GAAATGGGCATTCCCCTGGCAGTGCTTAATCCGGATGCCTTGCCGGGGGTCGCCAATCAATTGTTAATCCGCCGCGCCGATCGGGTTTTTACGCAGTGGGATTTACCGTCGGCCGCCATCGGCAAGTACCGCGAAAAAATGGTCGTTACCGGATGCCCCATTCGCTCGTCCCTGACCAGCTTGTCTCGCCAACAAGCGGCCCAGCGACTGCAGATGGATCCAGATCGTTGCACCTTGGTCATCACCGGCGCTTCCCTGGGTGCCAAGACGATCAACGATGCCATCATCGCCCTGTTAGCTCAACCCGACATTTTTGGCGCTTTGCATGGCTCGGCCCCAGCCCAAGACCGTAGCTCCTGGCAGATATTGCATCTGACCGGGTTGGGCCAGGCCGCAGAGGCCCGAACCGCGGCTGCAAAATTCCCGCCAGGCTTTTGGAAAGTGCTTGAATATGTTGACGATATGGCTGCGGTCTGGGCGCTGGCCGATCTGGCCATTGCCAGGGCTGGCGCGGGACTCTGCGCGGAACTAACCGCCTGTGGAGTGCCTGCAATTTTATTGCCCTATCCGTTTCATCGCGATCAGCACCAACAGGCCAATGCCGCCCACTTAACTTCCGCCGGGGCGGCAAGGCTGGTCCCGGATACCAAAGATGCGGCCATCAATGCCGCCGCGCTTCGCCCGGTTCTGGTGGAATTGCTCAGTCATCCCACCACGCGCCAAACTATGGCCCAGGCATCCCGACGCCTGGGTAGGCCGCAGGCGGCCGCCGACGTAGCCCGCCGGCTAATCCTGCTGATGACGGAGAAAGTCAACAGCCGATAATGATGTTGGGATTCTGGCACGCAGCTCGGGTGGCACCGGCGTGTGGCGAGTGCCTGGCGGAGGCTAAATAACCTCCGGACAGATGGCGTCGGCGGCCATGACTGAATCAGTTACGCTAATATACCGCCGCTGAGCTGGCCACCATAAGGGGACTGGTATCGATGACTCTAGCGGCGATAAAATCAGACGGTGAAATTACTTTGCAAGTGACGCGCACCCCAGATCATGATGATGGTTCATCCAGAACCGCGATGGGGCCTTTGACCGGGCTTCATGTGCATTTTATAGGCATCGGCGGCAGCGGAATGAACGGTCTGGCGCAAATGCTTATCCAATCACGAGCCATTGTTTCCGGCAGCGACCGTACCCGGTCAATGGCCACCGAAAAACTCAGTGCGTTGGGTGCCCACATCGACTATGTCCATGGTGCCACCGCCGTCCCACCGCAATGTGACATGGTCGTGCATTCCGCGGCTATCAAAGCTGATCATCCCGAAATGCTTGAGGCCGCCCGGCGCGGCCTTAAAATCCTCAAATATGCCCAGCTTCTCGGTTACCTGATGTCTTCCCGACAGGGTATTGCCATTGCGGGAACTCATGGCAAATCCACCACGACGGCCATGACGGCCTATGCCCTCACCCAGGCGGCCATGGATCCGTCCTTCGTGGTGGGGGCCAATTGCCGCCAACTGCAAGGCTCCGCCCACGGCGGCCGTGGGCACCTCTTTGTCGTTGAAGCCTGCGAGTACGACCGCAGCTTTCTCAACCTTCATCCGCATATCGCAGCCGTACTCAATATTGAAGAAGACCACTTGGATTATTACCACGACATTGAGGAAATTATCGCGGCCTTTGCGCAGCTTCTGCGGCAGGTGGACCCGGCCGGAACGATCATCACCCACGCCCAGGATGCACATTGCATGGCTGCGGCCCGGGCCGCCGGTGTTACGGCCGAAACCTATGGAATTGAGACTCCTGCCTGCTGGCAGGCGGTGAATCTGACCACCGACCATGGCCGCCAATCCTTTGACGTGCTACAAAATAACCGCGCGATGGGCCGACTCACAACCCGGCTGGCCGGGCGGCACAATGTGGGCAATGCCTTGGTGACCGCAGCCATCGGCGTACATTGCGGTGCCAACTGGAAGGCGGTCGCGGATGGCATTGCCAATTTTGGCGGCGTGGATCGACGCAGTGAATTTCTGGGGCAGCGTGGCGGAATCAATTTTGTCGATGATTACGGCCACCACCCCACCGAAATTCGCGCCACCCTGCAAGCCCTCCGCGACCATTATGCCCCGCAGCGGCTGATTTGTGTGTTTCAGCCGCACCAGCACAGCCGCACCCGGTTTTTACTCAACGATTTTGCCCGCAGCTTCGCCCGTGCGGACCTTACCATTGTTCCGGATATTTATTTCGTCCGCGACAGCGAACTCGACCGTCAGGCCGTCAATGCCGCCATGCTGGTGGACCGCATCCGCGACAACGGACGCCAAGCCAGGTATATTCCGGACTTCCCGGGTATTATAAATTATCTGCAAGGACAACTGCAGCGTGGAGATTTAGTAGTGTCGATGGGCGCTGGCCCGGTTTGGGAAATTACGCATGAATTGGTACGCAGGTTTTGAGAGCGCGGTAACGGAAAACGTGCCTCTGGCACCCAAGACGTGGTTCAACGTCGGCGGGCCGGCGCGTTATTTTGTCGAACCGGAAGATGTGGCGCAGGCTGCCGCCATCCTGCTGCGCCTGCGCGAAAATGATATACCCATTTATGTCCTGGGTTCCGGAGCCAATTTGCTCATCAGCGATGACGGCGTCAACGGGGCCGTCATTCATCCTTCTCACAGCGCTTTCAAAACCATTGAATTCCAGGGCCGCAACGTTGCCGCAGGGGCTGGAACTGATGTTCAACAACTGATCCGCCAATGCGCGCACAAGGGGCTTTCCGGGCTGGAATGTCTGGCTGGAATCCCCGGCACAGTCGGGGGCGAAATACGGATGAATGCCGGCGGCGCATTTGGAGATATCGGCTCACAGGTGCTCGATGTTACCGTCATGGACCTCAACGGCCAAAGTTATACCCGGCAGCGCGATGATCTGGTCTTTGAATATCGCCATTCCAACATTACCGCCAAGCTGATTCTCGCGGCCACTTTTGAGCTTATCCCGGATGACCCCAACCGCATTGCCGAAAAAGTCAAGGAAATATGGATGTTCAAACGCAACTCCCAGCCACTGGCGGAAAATAACGCCGGGTGTATTTTCAAAAATTCCAACGGTACCTCCGCAGGCCAGTTGATTGACAAGACCGGCCTTAAAGGCTTGCGCATCGGCGGGGCCGAAGTTTCTACGCGGCATGCCAATTTCATTGTGGCCAAGCCCGGCTGCAAAGCCGCCGATATCCAGGCCCTCATCGCACAGGTACGCAAACGTGTGCAGGAAAAATTTGCGGTCATTCTGGAAACCGAGGTGGTCATCTGGTAGCCTACGCCAAGATGGCTCTCGGCCGATCCGTGCATCAACCGCAGTTGCCTACTTAACAAAGGCCTTGTCATGGACGACAAACAACATTCTCTGGCCATTACGCTTCTAGCGGGTGGCATATCCGCCGAACGTGAAGTTTCGCTTTTAACCGGCGAGCAGATTGCCGCAGCGCTGCGCCGTCGCGGCCATCGTGTCTTTCAAGCCGATGTTGCGCCCACCAACCTTGTTGCACTCGACCATCAGCCGTGTGATGTGGTTTTTCCGGCTTTGCATGGGGCCTTCGGCGAAGATGGTGGTATCCAGGAAATTCTGGAGCAGCGCCGGCTGCCATTTGTGGGATCCGATTCCGCCTGCTCACGCCTGGCCATGGACAAACTTGCCACCAAACAAATGCTTTTAGAGAATTCCGTCCCAACCCCCGACTGGCAGGTGGTATACGTCGGAAAATTTAAGGACAGTTGGGTGCCCGCCAGCGGTATTGGCTATCCGTGCGTGATCAAACCCATCGCCGAGGGCAGCAGTGTGGACTGTGCCGTATGCCGCAATGCCCACGAGGCCCGCGTCCATCTCACCGCCACGCTTCCCCGCCACGGAAGTATGTTGGTGGAGCGTTTCATCGCCGGACCGGAACTAACCGTGGGTATTATCAATGGCACCCCCCTGCCCACGATTGAAATCCGATCCAAAGCGAGCTTCTATGATTATCAGGCCAAATATGTCCGGCCCGACACCCAATATCTTTTTGACATTGACTTGCCCTCCGCCGTGCTCGACATGGTACGTAGTGCCGCTTTGGAAACCTGGCGGTTGGTCGGGGCCCGCCATCTGGCCCGGGTGGATATCATGGTGGATGCGACCATTTTACAGCCGGTGGTGCTGGAAATTAACACCATGCCCGGCTTTACCAGCCACTCGCTGGTGCCCAAAGCCGCCCAACGTGCCGGTATCTCCTTTGATGAACTCTGTGATCGTCTGGTACGGATGGCCCACCGCGATGGCGTTGTTGCCGCTGTGCCCAGAGGCCGAAAGTGAATGTGCCCCCCATGGCCGATGACCATAACTCAATGCGTATCCTCCGTCCCTGGCAAAATCCCGGGGTGCGCGGCCTGCTGGCCGCTTGTGTGGTTGCTGTAGTAGCGGCCGGCATTGTTGAATCCTGGCACTATGTTCATAATTACGCCCGGAAAATTATTGAACAGCGCGATCACCGCCCCCTCAAACGCATTGTCCTGTTGAATACCCCACCCTGGCTGTCCAAGAGTCTCCTTGATCAGATTGCACAAGAAGCTGTTGATTATACCATCTACAATCCGCGTCATCCGGATTACGCCCTGCAACTGCGCGATCCTCTCAATGGCAACATTCTAAAAATTCTCGCTCGGCATTATTTACAGGATCAAAACGCCGGCGAAAATGCGTGGATCAAACGCATTGGCTTTATCCGCCGGGCGTGGACACGCAGTGCCCAGATCATCGAGATCTCCGCCGTTTATCGCCGGCCCGCGGCCTTGGTTGCCGGCCCCACCGGCGGCTATCTGGTGTCGTTCGGCGGTGTGCGCCTGCCCGGACTATACAAGGCCAACCAGTTCTCCGCCCTGCACTGGCTGATCCAAATTATTGGCAGTCAGGCCGCTCCGCCGGTGGCGGGCCGCCATGTGGATACGCCGCGCATCGAAGTGGCACTCAAGCTGATCCATGTGCTGGCATCACAGCCGTATTATCACCAAATTGCGGCGATCAATATGCGGAACCTGGGGGGCAAGGCAAGCTCTCTGGCTCCGCAGATAACGCTGATCACCCGCTTTGGTACCCGGGTATGGTGGGGCCGCGCTCCGGGCCAGGAAGGCTTCTATGAAGTGCCCGCGGCCCGCAAGCTCGAGTCTCTGGCGAAAATCTACGCCCGCTTCGGCCGCATTGATGCTCGCCGGGCTTATGTTGACATCCGCGGGGACCAAGTGTTGGTACCCAAGCCCACCACACAACCGTGAATGTCACCACGCTCTTACGCCCGGCGCGCTCCAAACACGGTCATCAGTAGCCCCGCAATGGCCAAGGCCAGGCCACCAAAGATATACATTGTCGTGGCGAACGTGAAATGCCCGACAAAAAAGTTTTTAGTCTGGTTCACAATCGAATGTGACGCATGCAGCCCCACAAAAAACAAAATCAGCCCTACGACCAACAGCACGATACCCGCAATACGTTGCGAATTCATGATGAACACTCCTTTAATAAGACCAGATGTTGCGCCTACGGCGACTTTTGGGCCACCTGCCCAAGCAGGCTTGCCCCGTATCTGGCCGGACCCTATCCATGAAAGCCAACAAGGCGTGGGTCAGCCAGCCGTCACGCACCTCGTCTAAAGCCGAACCAAACTTCCGGGCCTTTCATCGTTTACCGCGGTAACCCATCACCAGAGAGACCACAAAAATAATCAGAAAAATCACAAACAGAATTTTCGCTATTTCTGTCGCAATACCCGCCACCCCCATAAACCCGAAAAGACCCGCAATAATGGCCACAATCAAAAATACCACAGCCCAATAAAGCATAATAACTTTCCTTTCAAAACCAGTGCCGCATGTCGCCAACACCAACCAATACCGTCCGACGCCTCGTTTTGCCCCGAACTCCCGTCGGCCCAACACCAAACCCCTCCCCAAACGCTCCTTCAATGTCTTCCTATCTTTATTATAGGCACGTAAAACCACAATGTCGAGAATTTAAGCATTTATATTTGTGCGGCCTCCCGTAAGCCTGGCCGGGCACCCACCCCATCATCCCCGGCATTGTT
>JABEVA010000302.1 GCA_013044065.1 Phycisphaerae bacterium | reverse complement strand
CTGCGAATGGTTTATCGACCGCTTCCGCGTTTGCGTGGACCGTATGGACATCGCCGACGCCACGGAGTTGGCCAATCGCCGCGGCAAACGGCGGAAGAATGACCGCAACGACGCCCGCGATATCGCCGAGCGCCTGGCCCAAGGCGAATGCCCGTTGGGTTGGAACGCCGATGAATCCCTTGCCCAGTTCCGCAAACTGGGTCGGCACTGGCATTGTCTCTCGCGGACCATGTCCCGAGCCAAACACTCCATGCGGTCGATTCTGCTGGCCGCCAACATCGCCGGCCCCAAGCTCAACGGAGCCTCGGCACAAAAATGGCTTCTGGCCCACGGCTACCTGCTCAAGGAAGTACAACGGGAATCCTTCAGCAATTTCCTGGACATCATTTCTCTGCTGGAACGCCAGCGGGAGTGTTGGAAACGCAAGATCATCGCCGCCAATCGCCGCCCGGAATTTGCCGTCCTGGTGCAACTGCTCCAAAGCGTCCCCGGCATCGCCGAAATCTGGGCCTGTATCATCGCCGCGGAAATCGGCAATTTTGCCCGTTTCCCCAACGCCGATACGCTGCAGTTCTGGGCCGGACTTACGCCCAACAACCAGGAATCCGCCGGGCGCACCCAATCCGGCCACATTACCAAAGCCGGCAACGCCACCCTGCGCTGGGCGCTGGGCAAGGCCGCCGTTACACTCTGTGGGTCCGATGCCCGGCAGGAGGTCATCCGACAACGGCTGATCCGGAGAATTGGCAAACCCAAGGCCAATGTCGCCATGGCACGTCGGCTCTTGGGTATCCTCTTTGCCATGGCCCGCGACGGCACCACCTACCAAGGTCAGCAACCGACCGGCCGTGAAAGGTGGGCCAACCAGGCTCGCCTTCGAAAACACAGAAAGGAGACCGCCATGACTTGTCCTTTGGACTTCCAGGCCCGGAGCCTGGTGGACGTATGGTGGAACACCAACGACGTCAACTCGCGCCGGAATACGCCGGCATGACGTCGCGTCCGTTCGGTGACCGCGACCCGCGTTTATTCGGCCCGGGGCATATTTGTAGGATAGAGACATCTCCGATGGCTCTGCCTCGCTGCACCGGTGACCGCGCCCTTGTGAATTCGGCCCGGAGGACGCGAACAAGGTTTTATTCAGCCCGGAACACACGGTGGAGCATTGTGCCTCCACCGTCCGGTGACTGCGAAGAGATGAATCCAGCCGCCGCGTCCTGCGCGCCTCACGATGCGGCAGAGCATTTTGTGTTCCACCCGGACAGGCTGCTATTTCCAAAATCCCGATCACCATCGGGATGACGGGCCGTCGTTTCCGTTCAGAACCGGAAACTCCCGCTTCGCTCTCGCCACAGCGAGACGAGCCTGACGGCAAACAAGATTCTGATAAGGAATGTAGATATGAGACCCCCATAAGCTTACTTGCGGACGCTTGACATAACGCCCCTACAGAGATAAAACCGCTGGGCAAGGAGGCAGGAGGCAGGAGACAGGAGGCAGGGGACGACCGGCCTGCGGACCGCAGTTCGGGGTTGGGGACACGCAGGGTAGTATCGTGCCTGGACACCCCGGAGTGATCCTGTCCTTCGCCGGCGTTAATCTTCTTCGATAATCGTTCCATGACAAACTCCTTTCAATTCATAGAGGCCGCCACAAGGCGTAAAAAAAGGCCGAGCGGCGTTACCGCACACCTCGGCCCCTCCATTTTCGTATCCGCCCAAGGCCACCAAATACCATGCCGTATTTGGATATCGCCTTGGCCGGCAGGCCCTTAGGTCGTCCGCCGCCTTCTCATCGTCAACAGCAATCCCATCGCTCCCAAGCCCAATAAGCCCACCGTGGCGGGTTCGGGAATGACGGTCGGCGTCGTCAGGAGGAAATTATCAAAAGTTGCCGTATTCCCTGCGGTGGCCGAGGAGTTATAGAAAGCCGGATAGGCCAAGTCCGAAGTAGAAATGGTAAAACTCACGCCGCTGGGGTAATTCGTATTTGTAGGTAGTGCGGTACCATCCAAAAGAAAATTAGAAAATGTGGCGTTAGTTCCGCTTATGGCGACATCCATGGAAAGAGTGTGATTGTTGGCCGCATTAAAGTTGCTAATCGACACGCCGTTGTAATTGCCTATCTGGCTTCCATTTTCCCAAGCGGTCGCCGTCCCGTCGTAACTGATGATCATCCCACCGGCTATACTCGTATAAGTCCCATTCAAGTCTGATGAGTTGAAAAATCCGAGGAATGCGCCGCGCTCGGGACCATTACTGGAAGTTGCACCAGAGTCGTTACTGAGATTGAATTGGTCGGAAATTGTATAAGAGGTGATACTATATGTGGCCGTAAAAGTATTCAGCGCGATAGTGTCTGTGGTGGATGCACCAAGAACAGCCGTATCACTCTTAATGTCATTCTCATAATTACTTGTGCCTTGTGTCCATATTGAACCGGGAAGATCCGTCGGTGATGGCGTCCGCCCGGGAATTGCCGTCCCATCTGCCGCGGTAAAAGTGTCCGAGATGACCGTGGTCGCCATCGCCGCTCCCCCCGCAGCCAACATTGCTGCTGCCGCGGCGGCTGCAAACGCTGAAAATGTAAAACATGATTTGGAAAACATAAAAACCCTTTCTGCTCCCGGTGGGAGCCTCTCTGAATTACCCCTCCCGGCACACGCCGGGAGCGAACTGCAAATTCACACATCAACAAGCTGGTGAACATTTTTGGTTGCGCCGTTTGTGCTTTATCTCGGAGCCGCACAGCG
>JABEVA010000301.1 GCA_013044065.1 Phycisphaerae bacterium | reverse complement strand
GGCTTGCAACTCTCTTCCCTCTTGCGATCAAGGCAGGCAAAACCTCCACAAATCTACAAACCACCTCCCCAAATTAGCCGGCCCGTAAAACCTCAAAAGCGGACATTTCTACTTTGGCTAAATAGCGGACATTTCTATTTTGGCTTGACAGTAGCATTTTGGGCTATTTGCATTGCTCAACCCTTCCGGTTAAACTTATTGGCTTGTGTTTTCGCAAGGATTTCCCTTGTGTTGGCGGAGCGGTTCGCCTGCCGGGAATCTTAAGCGGAGTTGGATGTCGGTAACAGCGAGGTTTGGTGTGGCAGTAAAAATTCGCCTGAAACGCTTTGGTCGTAAAAATCGCGCCTTTTGGCGCATCAACGCGATTGACAGTCGCTCACCGCGGGACGGCAAAGTGCTGGAAGAACTCGGCTTTTATGATCCGATTTCGCAAGACCCTGCGACATCGGTGGTAGTTAATAAAGCCCGCGTGGCACACTGGATTGAACGTGGCGCATTGCCCAGCCCCAGCGTGGCCAGCCTGCTTAAGCGTGCTACGGATGCTGCCGATGCCGCGACGGCTTTGGCCCAGGAGCGTGCAGACGCCAAAGTCAAGGCCCAGGCCTTGGCCCAAGCTCAACTCGAGGCGCAATCGCGAGCGCAGGCCCAGCCACCGGCGAAAGCCAAAACCAGAGGGCGTCCGGCGAAAAAGGATGATAAGGTCATTGCCTCGGCGGAAGGACCAACCACTCCGCCGGCCCCACCGGTAGCCGAGGCGGCGACTGCCGCACCCGTGGCCGCAACAGCGTCCACCGAACCACCGACAGCGACGCTGTGATGCGATAAGGACTATGGGGCGAGCTGATACCGGCATTGGGTTATGCGTATTGATATTCTGACGCTTTTTCCGGAAATGTTCGCCGGAGTGTTGCAGAGCAGTATTATCAAAAGGGCGGCGGAAAAAAAACACGTCGCCTACCACCTGCACCAATTGCGGGATTACAGCACCGACCCACACCATCGCGTCGATGACCGCCCTTTCGGCGGAGGTCCGGGTATGGTGCTGATGTGCCAGCCCGTCCTAGATGCCGTGGCCTCTATTGAGGCGTTGGATGAGCAGCCTTCGCAACAGGTGCTGTTGTGTCCGCAAGGTCGGGTTTTCACCCAAGCCCTGGCAAAAGAACTGGCCGCCATGCCGAGGCTACTGCTGATCGCCGGTCACTATGAAGGATTTGACGAGCGCATTCGCGAGACTCTCCAGCCCTTGGAACTGAGCATCGGCGATTATGTGCTCTCTGGTGGAGAAATACCGGCCATGGCGGTGATGGATGCGGTGGTTCGGCTGATTCCCGGAGTGTTGGGGGATCAGACCAGTGCGGATGGCGAGTCGTTTGCGGACCATGATCCGGCCATTGCCGGTGGATTGGAATACCCGCAATACACTCGCCCGCGGGAGTTCGCCGGGCGCAGTGTGCCGGACGTGTTGTTATCCGGCGATCACGCGGAAATTCTCCGCTGGCGGACGGCTGAATCCCGTCGCAGAACGCGCCAGCGCCGGCCTGATTTACTTCATCCAGAAAGTTGACTGGATGAACCAGGCAGTGTGGCTGGCCATAGGCCGCCAAAAGCCGTAGTATAATGCAGCCGCCCCGGCCGGTATCGTCGGGTGGTCTTATTGAATTGGAGTATGGATATGCGAAACGCGCTGTTAACCCATGTTGAATCGAAGCACTTGCAGGCCACACCGCCGCAGTTTTCCATCGGAGATCTGGTGGATGTGCATTGCAAAATCGTCGAAGGCGATAAGGAGCGCATTCAGGTGTTTTCGGGTACGGTTATTCTGCGGAAAGGAACCGGTATTAACAGCACCTTTACCGTGCGCAGAATTGTCAACAATGAGGGCGTGGAGCGGATTTTCCCGTTACATTCGCCTAAAATCGAAAAACTCGAGGTCAAGCGCAAGAGCAAGGTCCGCCGCGCCAAACTTAACTATCTGCGCGGCCTGACGGGCAAAGCCACTCGGCTCAAGGAAGGGGCTCCGATTGTGCCGTCCGACGCGCCCGCCGCGCCAGCTGCTGCGCCAAGCGTTGCTGAACCGAAGGCGTCCACCTGAGCGTTAAAAATTCATGGAGTGCGGGCCATTTGCAAACCTGTACCGCAGTTCCGGCGTACATGGAGGTGTGCCTATGAAATTGCGACAACACCTTTTGACTTGGATTCTTCTGGGCGGAGCGGTTCTCATCAGCGGCTGCGCCGCACCCCCGTCCATGCTCAATTTGAACACCGGCTATCACGATTATCGCGCCAGTGATTATGTCGCCGCCTCTGGCGTGGCCAATCAATTCATCAGACAAAACCCCGGCAGTGCGGCCTTGGATGAGGCCTATTACCTGCGAGCCATTTCCCGCGAGGCCCGCGGCAACCTGACGCGGTCTGCCGCAGATTACCACCAAGCCATTGCCCTGAGCCATCGTCCGGATCTGCTGGGGAAAAGTTACAAGGCTCTGGGCGATATGGCCTTTGTAAAAGGTGATTATGCCACGGCAGCCACGGATTATCTTCATTCTCTGCACCTGGACCCTGCAGCTGCGCCCGACCCTTTAATGCTGTTTCGCGTGGCCACGGCCTTGCAGAATACCGGCCATTGGAATCAGGCTCGCACCTACTACGCCCAACTTGCCGGTGGCTTTCCGCATAGCCCGCTGGCTGCTGTCGCGATGAGCCGAATGGCTCTGACGCACTTTGCTATTCAGTATGGGGCCTATATTTATTCTCAGTCCGCCTGGACCGAAGCCAACGCCTTGAAGAACCAAGGCATTGCCGCGATGGTGTTAATGCAGGTTTCACAGGGGCGACGGCTTTTCGTGGTCCAGTCCGGCCACTACCGGACTTATGCCGACGCCTTGGCCGCACGTCAAAGAATTGCCGTTACCAATCCTCAGGCCATCGTTTCGCCTTAAGTGCCTGGTCGCAGAGCACTGGCCATGGCCGCCGATTACTTTGGTTTAGCGGTACATTGTGGTTGTGCGCCGTGCGGCAACGACGGGGCTTCGACTCCGGCGCGGGGCAGTGTGCCGTCCAATTCCTGCCGCCAATGGGCCACATCACCCGCCGGACCGTAGCAGTAGATCATTTTCATCGGGGTGGAGCCGATGTTGGTTATTTGGTGAAAGACGCCCGGTGGAATAAAAACCATCTGTCCGGACTTGAGTACTTGCCGCTCTGCACCTAAACACATTTCCGCTTGCCCGTCCAGTACCAGGTACACTTCCTCCTGCTGCTGGTTGTGCCAGGGAACTTGCCCGCCATGAGGCTCCAACGTAACAAACCCCATAGCGAAGTTTTTGGCTTGAATGGGAGAAGCACCGCCAACAAGGTTGACGGTTCGGCGGCGGGCGGGATACACGCGTCCCGGATTCTCGGCCAGATCTGTGGTAATCATGTTAAACTCCTTGGCAAAAACGGATGCGCCCCAATCATCAAAAGACAAAAGGGCCACAACCAAGAGCATTTTCACCCAAACCAGATGAAAATTCCATGGCCAAGGTTGACTTTCATAGCAAAATTATGGCCCTCTGCGGTCAGTGGGTGTTGACTGCGGTCCAGGGGTGGCGCGGCGACCATCCAGGGCCAACCACATCGCGGCGAGCCTTAACGCTACGTGCGGATGGCAGGGAACCGCCTCTCGGACGATGTGACACCGGTCGGCGTTGCTCGACGCTCTGTACTGCAAGGTTCAAGGTATGCCGGTGTCCGACCCCTGCCAAAAACTTGGCGCGGCGGAGGTTCAGCGATACTCTATAGGCAGCGGGCCGCTGGGCTATTGCCCGTTGGCGTGAGTTCTTCGATGCAGGTAAGGAGTTTGCTATGAAACTTGGTTGGTTGGCCCCGGTGATTGTAGCCCTAGCTGTCCTGCCCGGATGTAAAAGCCGAAGTTCATCCACTGCGTACAATCCGCGTTATGATGGCCTCACGGGAATCGCTTTACCGCCGGTGAATCTTAGTATACTTAAAGATCAAAGCGCCTTAGCCGCCAAATACGCCGCCAATGCCGCCCCATCCGACAACCTCACCGGCACCGCGCCGGGTCCAGCGACACAGCCTTAAGCGCAGGCAGTCGCACGCCCGAACCAGCATGGCTGCGGCGGCTATGGCGGGGCTGGCGTTTTACGCCATGGGCACCAATGATGAACGTGATTCCGTATGGTCCAAACCCGCTGCCCGAACCGGCGTTTTTTCGCTTGTCGGCTTCGTTTCCATCATCGCTGGCCTACTGGATCTTTGAGCCGCATTGGCTGTATGCGGCGGGCCTGATTCTTCCGGCATTGGCCATTGGGTGGCGCGGCATGATCACCCACAACCGCAAAATGCAATGGACGGGGCTGGGCGTTTTACTGTTGACCGCAGCATGGCTTCTAGCGGCGTGGCTGGTGATTACCCCACGAGAACGGCTGATCAGGGCCAACGAAGCCATTGTTGCCGCCGCAACTCATCACAATGTTGCCGCCATCATGCATTTTCTGGCTCCTCAGGTCATGTTGGGCAATCTCATGCGCCCGCAGATCGAAGAACTGATAACCGAAAGAGTCCAGGAGGCGGATCTGACTTCCAATGACATTCGTTACCTGGGCATTCATCTGCGGGGCCGGTCGGCAATTGTACGATTGAACGTACTTAGCTATAGCGGTGAATATGGCACACCGCTGCTGACCTACTGGCGGCTAAGTTGGCGCGATCACAAAAGACCCGGCAATTGGCAAGTCACCCATATTCGTCTGCTGCAACTCAACCATCATTCCGTACCCCGTGGCGAATTGATTCCCCACCCCTGATTTAGCCTACCCGCCCCGCCGGTGCCGGTGCCCTATCCGATATTTCCACGCTGTTACGCCGCTGCTGCTGCTGGTTCATTTCTTCGGCGGTGGGGCTTTTACCGGTGCGCATCATCTGCACAAAGCAGTCAAAAAGATAGGTGGAATCGTGCGGTCCCGGGCTGGCCTCCGGGTGATATTGCACCGCAAACACCGGCTCAGCCGCCATGCGAAAACCTTCCAATGTCTGGTCGTTGAGATTGATATGGGTTGGCTCGCCCCCCTTT
>JABEVA010000040.1 GCA_013044065.1 Phycisphaerae bacterium | reverse complement strand
GCTATTGACGGGGGCGCGGCGAGGGTTATTATAACCGCAAAGCAGCTTGGGGTGGTCGCGTTACGTTAAAGGAGAACCTTAGTGCCTGAGCCTCAATACGTTCCCACCAATCCTGAAGCGCCGGATACAATAGATTTCCAGAGGGGATTGTCCGTTCCGCCGCCACGCACATTCCAAGAATTCATTGGCCAAGAAAGGATAAAGCAATACCTTCAAGTGGCAATCAAAGGGGCGTCGCTGCGGCGTGCGCCCCTGGGCCACATTCTTATTTGCGGACGGCACGGATTGGGCAAGGCCACGCTGGCCCGCGTTATTACGTCAGAGATCAATGTCGCTATTCCCAAAATCACCAGCTGCACGGCTCTGTCTCGACCTGCCGAGCTGATCAGTATGCTAACCAACATGCAGCGCAACGACATTTTGCTTATCGATGAAATTGACCGCATTCCTGCGGTAGTTGGGGAGTATCTGTATCCGGCAATGCTGAACTGCACAATTGATGTTGTCATGGGATCTGGCACGCACGCCAACTCCCTGCATATGGAAATTCAGCCTTTTACGCTTATTGGCACAACGACACGGAAAGAAAAGATGGCACCGGAATTGCTGTCATGCTTCTCGGCGATTGAGAGCATGAAGGATTATACGGTCGAAGAATTGGCCGCGATTGCGCGTAGGTTCGCTAAGCTGCTGGAATTTGGCTTGGATGAAGGAGCCGCGAGTCATATCGCACACGCTGCGGACGGCACGCCGCTGAGCGTGCTAAGATGCCTGCGACATGCCCGTGACTTAGCCGTCCTCCGCAACCCATCTGGAACCGTTAGCACGGAAGTTGCCGTGGAAGCACTGAAAATGCTCTTACCATCCGATAACGCGAACAGCTCCGTCCGGGGCCGCGAGGCGATCCCCTCAGCGGTGCGGCGCGAGGTATGGCGGCGGGACGGCGGCAAGTGTGCGCAGTTTGGAGGACGAGAGAACTTGGAATACGACCACATTATTCCCGTCTCGAAGGGTGGCAGCAATACCGCTCGTAACATCGAGCTTCTTTGTGAGAAATGTAACCGGGCGAAGCGGGATTTGATTCAGTGAGTTAAGACACCGCCACCGGGGGCCAGCCTCCGCCATTCACTGGCCATGAGTTCATTTCCGCGGGATATGACAACCGCACATGGTCGCGCAGACAGTCAGACCGATTGTCCCGCCACACAATCCGTATTTCGATCTCGCCGATTGTGCAGCCGCAATTCGCATGGGCTTTGGCGGATTTACGCGGCATGGCGTTGCCGTCGCCCGGCGGAAAAATGACTCAATTTACTGGCAGGTTGGTGACGAGGGTCCGAATTTGTGCGTGCGACAACCGGAGGCTCGCCATAAGCAGCTCCCTGAGTCCTGCCCGCCTCCCACCGAAGCTCCCGGGGGACTGGGCGTTGATAAGCCCAAGGACAAAGCGGCGATCGCGCGCTGGCAACAACAGTAAATGAGCCTTCGCCTGATAACCAACAACCGACGCTGTTCGGGGATGAGCCCCGCCAGAGATATGTTCCGCCACCCACAAAAGGTACACGGCTGACGGGCGACCAAACTCGCACGAAAGGTCAAATATCTTATGGGCCATTTGTGAACCGGGAGGACTCCATGATTTCCCGTCGGGCATGAGCACCTGCCAAATACCCACCTCTATCATGTTCCAACTCTGCTTACCTTCATACCGTCGTGGGTCTAGCATGCAGCGCACCCGCACGATGCAAGGCCGCCCGGCCTCGTGGTCGGCAATCGCGATCTTAGAAAGCGGTCGGACGAATTCCGGAAATCCATAAAACATGACGCTATTGCTTGAAAATGCCCTGCCGCCCTTGATCGACGGGTCGAGGGAAAAGGCGGTAAAATCCCTCTGGTGATATCCGTAATTGTAGTAATCGCTTAAGCGCAATCGGCCTGCCAAGTAGAAGAATCGGCCAAGATATTTATTCGGGTTCGCCTTTATCTCAATCGTTCGCACCTCATCACCGACAAGGGGTACTCTGCCACCAAGTGGGACTCCGGATAATTTTGGGAGAGCACCCACCTTGCCCCTGAACATCCGTTCAATGTCGATGGCGGCCGATCTTGCAAAATATCGGAGTTGTAATGGCGACGGGTGCAATACGGCAGCGTGTCGCTTGATCCAACGGTATGCCAAGGCTCGGTTCGTGCGGTGTGGGGATACGAGTGATTGATATTCCGACGGGGCTCTGGCCAAAACCTGGTTCGGCATCGCAGCGGGGACGGGTCGGCCAACAATCAGCGTGGCGCATCCCATGGCGAATGCCATCCAAGGGGTCATTCGCGTGGCGTACCGGAAAAATTCCGCCCACGTCTTGAAGGTGGTCACGGTTTCGGGAAAGTCGCCCACTGTTTCGCGAGGCCGCTTTCCATCCATATTTGAGCCGCACGTAAAGCAATTCTTCAAAGCTGGCATTATAACCTTCCTTTTGAAATCATCGGGTAGTGCATGGGGTTGTCGAGTACCGTAGACCCCGAACTCCAGTTCTTCCGGACTGCGCCGTTTCGTTATTTCCCCTGCCATGGCGTTCCGTTTTTGCTACCGCGAATTAACGGCAATTGTACCACGCCCGCTGGCAGTGGCCACGCGCGTTTGAGGGAACGC
>JABEVA010000300.1 GCA_013044065.1 Phycisphaerae bacterium | reverse complement strand
GGCACCGACCTTGCTGCGCTTGCCCCTGGCGAGGCGTGTGGCGTTGATGCACTGGGCTGTTTCCAGCCATCAGCTCTCGACTTTGGCGGCGGCTGTTTCCCCACGGGCCAGAGTTCGCCAAGTGGCGGCGCACGCGTTGGCCGGCGTAGCCGGCGACACGGTGAACCCGGTCTTGCAGATGCTGCTCAACGATAAAAATATGGCGGTGCGTATCACGACGATGGATGTGCTCTGGAAGCGTCGACCCACACCAGCGATGCTGCGGTCGCTCTGGCGGCGCGCCATCGTCCTGGGGCCGCAGCATCCGGATATCGCCGGATTTCCAGCATCAGTTGTGAAGTTCCGCGGTCACCTGATCCGGATTTTCGGCCCCATGATGATGGTTCATACAGATTCGGGGCCGTGGTGGGGCGTGCAGGATGGTCCGCTGGCGTGCCGACTTTTATGCCACTGGAAGCCGTTGGCCCCGGAGTCCACGAATTTAGTGGTGCATTATTTGGCGCGTACGTGTCGGCGGGCGCTGGCCAAGCCCGGTCAAGCCGGCTTGGACTTAATGCCGTGGCAGATCAAGCCTTTCCGACAGGCGGCACTGCTGAATCCGCAGCGGGTTGCGCCATATTTGCTTTACCTGGTGCATAGGCCGTTACCGAAGGACATCGACCAGCTTGATTTTAATTCTCTCCTGATGGCCAAGGGACACTTTGCCTCGAATCGAACATTGCCGTTGGAAATGTTGGTATGGCTGGCGCACCAAAAAATCACTGCCTATCATTTATCGATCTTCACCGTGGAGCTTAATGGAGGTATCCCGATTTTAACCTCCGGCGGTAAAGCGCAGGAAGGGCAAGACATCAAGCGTATTACGCGTTGGTTTACGGCCCAAGGCATTCATGCCGCCACGCCTGCTGAGTTCCAGAAGCGGGCCGATCTCGGCGGCGTACGCCCCGCTCCAGGCACTGGGTCCGGGCAGGGCGGGGCAAGGCTTTCATTGAGTCAATCGCAAAGGCTGGTGATGGCTGAGGGAGAATTTTGGCACGGTTTAACAACGCTTGCACCCAAGGTGGCCCCGGTTCGCCGGGCCGCTTTTGAACAAATCCAACGAGCCTTGGTCACGATGACCACTGATTTGATTCGCCTTGCGCCAATGAGCCATCCACGGCGCGTAGTGCATCTGCTGCGATATCAGCGCAGACTAGCTACATTGGCCACGATGATCATGGGGGCGTCGCCATCCCGGCGGCAGTCCTTGGTGCGTTGGGCCTTTTCACCTGCGGTTTGGCCACGACTTGGGCAAATAGGCTCGGAAAGGGCCGCGCAGCGGGTGGCTGTGGGCCGATGGTTAGGGGCCACCGCCGGTTCCAGCTCGCGGTGGATGCTGCAGCGGTTGCTCACCGATCGCTCGGTGCTGGTGCGCATCACCGCGATGAATGGTTTATGGAATTGCAACCCGTCTTCAGAAGCCATAGCTGCGGTGTGGCAAATGGCTGTTGGCCTGCATTCTCCAGCGCTGACCGCGGTGTTTCGCGGACATACCTTAACGCCGCCTGTGCGTCCTGAACCTTCATTCATGTACGCGGCGACGCCGGCGATGCAATTGTTGCAGCACTGGAATGTGTCTTCCGTAGCTCTGAATAAGACCGTTGTCGCCTATCTGAAATCCCTTTGCGCCCGCCGGAACAAAAGACTCCGCGTGATTCAGACTCATTTCATTCACTTCTTAAAGCGGTTGCATTCTCTTCAGGCGGCACCCTATTTATTGTACCTGGCTGATCGACCGCGCAGGCCGGGCCTCGCCACCATGTATCAGGGCCATGTGGTATCGTCCTCCAATCGGACCTTGCCGCTGGCTTGTCTGGTGATTCTGGCCGGGAAGAGGCCGACGAGTTATCATCTGATTTTCAGTGCGGGCCGCTGGTGGGTGGGAACCGTCGCGCAAGAGAATGAAGGCGTAAAAAAAGTCACAGCATGGTACAAGGCCCGCGGGATTCATGCTGGCCATTCCTAAACGCCTGTGCGCCTATGGCTTGATCGACGCTGTCCCTGGATCAGCTCGAGACTGATGGGAGCGTGCCGGAGCTACCTAACATGAACTTCTGTGAAAGATCAGCCCATGCCATCAAAAAAGCCCAACATGAATTTGGGCGGAGACATGAACGTGTCAAGGCCGATCTGCGAAAATTGGCCCGGTCGCTGGAGTCCGGGGCGGCCCTGCCATCGCGGCCCAAGCTGCTGCACGACCTACGTGTTGCCCGGGCCACGCTGACGCGGGCGGTTCAGGCGTTGGAAGCGGAAGGAATTTTGGCCGTTCGTCCGCGGCTGGGGGGTTTACACCACGCCGCGTGCCCGACCTTTAACCGTGGCGTTCGCCCAATACTGAGAACTATACAATCTCGACCTGTTTGATCTGGCCCTGATTGAGGCGTTGGCGCGCCACGGCCCCGAGTACGGTTTGTTTGTGGAGATTCACATGCTGGGCCAATACGAAACTCCAGATCCCAAACGGTTGGCATCATTCCTTCGGGCGGTGGCGGCCCGTCGCTACGCGGCCCGCAGCCCGCTCCGTTACCCTCTCCCATATCCTGCCTATCACTCCTCAAGCGGCACTGCCGAGGGAAGGCCCACCGGCCTAGCGTAGCCAAACCTCGTTCCGCCCGACCGCTGGGACCAAACCGCCCGCGATCACTGACCAGTAAATAAGTGCCTCGCCGCACCGCCACCGCCCTGCGTACCTCTGAGTCCGGAGTTTATCGCGATGTCTGTCGGGACGGTGAATTTATCGCCGCTTGGCCTCGTCGAAGCCCACAGGCCACGCACCACACAAAAAAAGGGGAATTCGACTCACGGCCATGCTACGTCCCCAAAAAAACTCAACCGTGAGAATTAAAAATGTGTCGCCATCTTGGCTATCTTGGCCATCTTACCCCAAAAGACCAACAAAACTGCCCATTTATCAACCTATCCAAGATGGTTAACCCCAAAAGCCTTGGCCATCTTGGCCGTCGCGGTCCTCCGCATCCCTCCGCGCCTCAGCGGTTAATAATGGTCTCCCGTCTTTAATTGTGGCCGCAGCCGCGATGTGACTTGACCAGTGTTTATTTTGAAGGCCAGGGTCCGGCGGAGATCAGTTGCTACGGCCACAGCCGGAATCATCGCGTAGACCGGCCCCAGGTTTTCTTGGCCGTGGCCACCGATTCGAAAGGTCTTCCGCTGCACCTGGAGGTCTTGCGCGGCCACCGGGGTGATACCACGGACCTTGCAGGGGTTTCTCCATACGCCCATAAATCTCGTATCTCCCGGTATATTTCTGGTAAGATGTCACACTTATGAATTCCACCCCGTTATCTTTGTTGGTGCGAGAAACCGCCAGTGCTGCTTGGCCGGCAGTGGGCTTGGTGGTTGTAGCGACCAGCTCTTGGCTAGCCATTGCCGGGGCGGTCCATGGCGGTACCGGTTGGATCGCCACCGCCATGCCTCCGGCGGATATGTTCGCTGGATGGCTGATGGTGCTGATGCTTTTTGCCGCCGTGGCCGCGATTATGGTAGCAGCACGGACCAAACACTTCGCATGGGTAGCCGTTGGGGTCGGCTGGGTGGTGTTGGCTCTGGTGCTGCCATTGGTCTTTGCGGCCATCAACTCGGGCACACTTCCCGCGCTGGTGGTGCTGCGTATTGTGGCGATTCTCGCCGCGTGGATTCTGCTGTGTACGGCGTTGGTTCGGCTGCTGCTCCCGCTGGGACCCAGCGTGGCGGTCGCGGCTACGGCCACGCTGGCCATGGTCCTGCTGGCTCTGCCGGTGGCGCTCATGCCGCTGCTGGCGGATATGGCAAAACTCCAGATTCATTGGCCGTTAGGACTAACGGTCAATGCCTGTCCTGTATTATGGCTGCTAGATGGCACCGATCAGGCCTTACGATTTAATTGGTTTTGGTGGTCGCACGCCCGGCTGATGTATCAATTCACAGGCTTGGGACAAAATACACCCATGCCCGTGTTACAGCCATGGTGGCTGCCAACGGGGATCAGCGCTGCGTTAGCGATGCTTATTTTGGTCTTGGTGGAATGTCCTATCAACAAATATTTTTCAAGGAGATCTAATCTGTGAACACCACACCTACACCGGATCCTCCGGCAATGAGGCAGTTATTGCGGGACTGTATTCGTGATTCCAGTCGCATCATTGCCGCGCTGGAAAATCAGCTTCCGGTTATAGAGCAAATCGCTGCGGCCATTACTGACGCCTTGCTGGAGGGGCACAAGCTCCTTACGGCCGGCAACGGCGGTTCCGCGGCGGAGGCGATGCACCTGGCCCAGGAAATTACCGGTAAATATTCGCGGCCGGATCGGCGGGCATTGCCGGCCATTTGTCTGGCCTCGGATGGGACCGCTTTAACGTGTATTGGCAATGACTGGGACTTTGCCACGGTGTTTGCCCGGCAGGTAGAAGCCTTGGCTGCGCCCCATGATATCCTTGTAATTTTCAGTTCCAGCGGCCAAAGCCAAAATCTGATTCGCGCCACCCGTGCCATGCACCAGACTCAAGGTCGGGTAATCGGTTTGTTGGGCAAAGGTGGTGGTGAAAATCTGGGTTTGTGCGATTTGGCCGTGGTGGTGCCCAGCCAGCGCACCGCGCCCATTCAGGAGGCCCACCAGGTGATCTTACACTTGATTCTGGAGTATCTGGAAGCACGCTGCGCCGCCACCGGCTCCGACACACCGTCCTGCTCTTGAAAGACCCGCGGTATTCCAAGACAATGCGTCGTCCGCCGTTGGAGCGGGATTAAGAAAGGACGTAGCTTCGCCGTGAAACTTGGTAAACTCGCGCTTTTGGCCGGACTAACTATCGCCATAATTCTTCTGGGTGGAATTCTCATCACCCACCGTCGGCAACATCTGACCGCCGCAGTGGCCGCCGCGCCTTTGCCGTTAAAAGGTTTGCCGCCGATTCGCGGCTTTGCTATTCAGATCAATGCTCCCCACCAGATCCAAAAATATTACCGCTCGGTGAAGCACCTGCAGAATCTCGGGTGCCATTGGATTAATTTTGTGGTAGATGCCCGCCAAAACAATGTCCACAGTTCCCGGGTGTATCTGAACTGGAAGCTCACCGCCAAGCCTGCGGCCATGACCAAGCTGCTCTTGTACGCACATAACCTTGGCATGCACACCATGCTGATGCCGATTATTTTGTTGGACCACGCCACCGGGGACCAGTGGCGCGGCACTATTAAACCCAAGAGCTGGCACCAATGGTTTGTCGGCTATAGGGCCTACGTCCGCACTTACGCCCACGTTGCCGCCGCCGGGAAGTGTTCCATTTTTTCGGTGGGCAGCGAGTTGCTTTCAACGGAAAAATTTCGTGGCCGTTGGCTGCGTATCGTCCGTATGACGCGAAAGATTTTCCAAGGCAAACTTATTTACAGCGCCAATTGGGACCATTACAAGCAAGTTCTGATCTGGCACGAACTGGATTATGTGGCTATGAATGCGTATTGGCGGCTGGCGTACCACCCCGGCCACAGCGTCTCCACTCTCGTGCAGCGCTGGCGTCCGATTCAAAAGCGGGTATTGGCCTTTGCCGCTAAAATGCACCGGCCGTTGCTGCTGACCGAGATCGGCTGGTATAATCTTCAGGAAACCATCGTGGAGCCGTGGAATTACACCGGCAGCGGACCGGTGGATCCCACTGAACAGTTGCGTGCTTATGAGTCGTTTGTCACGGCTTGGGATGGCCTGCCCAGGAAGATTTTTGCGGGCGCGTTTTTGTGGGAATGGATGCCTGGCGGAAAACCCGGCGATTACGGGAGTTACTCCCTTCAGGGCGAGCCGGCGTTGCCGTTGATGACTCGATGGATTGGTGGCAGGTAGCCATTACTGATGTGGGTTTGAGAAACCTGGGACAAACTTGTTGCCGCTTGGCGGACGAGGAACTTTTGAAGGGGACTTTGTGAAATTGCAGCGCACCCATGATTGTGGCATCTTGCGGAAGGCTGATGTCGGACGGGAAGTAACATTGGCTGGTTGGGTACAATCCTATCGGGACCACGGCGGCGTCGTGTTCGTCGATCTGCGCGACCGCGGAGGCCTCACGCAGGTGGTGTTTCATCCCGAACACGCCGCCGCCCACACTCTGGGGCGGCAACTGCGCAATGAAGATGTCGTGATGGTAAAAGGCCCTGTGGTTGAACGTTCACCCACGGCCATCAATCCCAGAATGCCCACCGGAGAAATCGAAATCCTCGCTACGGAGGTGGATCTTGTAAATAAATCGGAAGCAACGCCATTTTCGCCGGTGCAGCATGAGCCGGTCAACGAAGACGTGCGCTTGAAGTATCGTTATCTGGACCTGCGCCGTCGGGAGTTGACCGAGGCCCTGACGCTGCGTCATCGTGTTACTAAAATCATGCGCGATTACTGCGATTCCCAAGGCTTTTTAGAAATTGAAACACCTGTCCTCTATAAGAGTACCCCCGAAGGGGCCCGGGAATTTCTGGTTCCTTCAAGGCTGCATCCCGGTGAATTTTATGCTCTCCCACAAAGCCCTCAGCTTTTTAAGCAGGTGCTGATGGTGGGCGGCATGGACCGCTATATGCAAATTGCCCGCTGCTTTCGTGATGAAGACTTGCGCTCCGACCGCCAGCCTGAATTCACCCAACTGGATCTGGAAATGAGCTTTGTCGATCGGCGGGAGGTTATGGGCCTGGTGACCAATCTGATCGTGCGGCTCTGGCGTGAAACGCTGGGAATTGAAATTCAGGCTCCCTTCGCTCACCTGACGTGGCAGCAGGCCATGGATCGCTTTGGTATCGACCGTCCCGACATGCGTTACGGCTTGGAGCTCTGCGATGTTACCGCTACCGTGGCCGATGCGGACTTTGTGGTGTTGCGCGATGCGATTGCGTCGGGGGGGCGCGTGAAGATGGTAGC
>JABEVA010000299.1 GCA_013044065.1 Phycisphaerae bacterium | reverse complement strand
GTGGCCGGCGATCAGGTGATAACGACCTGGCCCAATAAGCGCTTCGTGCTCGGAGATGTAACCGTGCAGGCCACCTTTGCCATTCCGCTCGGCGGTGATGATCTGACGCATGTGGGGTACCTGTTTTCTATCCAGGAAGGACCGACGATTTATTTCACCGGAGACACCGCATACCATGATGTAATCGCCGCCAGCGTGGCTCCGCACCGGCCCGACGTGATGGTCACGGTCATCAACGGAGCCTTCCGCAATATGGCCCCCGCCGAAGCGGCGCTGCTGGCCAGACAAGTCGACCCCAAGGTAGTCATTCCCTGCCATCACGACCTGTTTCCCGATAACATTCAGCCGCCGCAGATGCTGCGCACCAGCCTGCACATCTTGGGTCTGGCGGACCGCTATCGTTGTCTGGAACATGGCCGGGCATATTTTTTTCCCGAAGCTCTTTGAGGATACATGAAACCAAAACTACCTGCAAAAAAGAATACCGCCGGAGCGGCGACCTCGGCCTCTAAATCCAACAGGCCGCTGGATTTGCCGCCTTCGGCGTTATTGGATCTCTATGCGCGGATGTTATTAATCCGGCGTTTTGAGCTTGCGGCCCAGGAATTTTACAAAAAGGGCGAGATGCCGGGATTCATCCACCTATACATCGGCGAGGAAGCCTGCGCGGTTGGTGTGTGCGCGCATCTGCGCCCGACGGATTGGATCACCAGCACGCATCGCGGACACGGACACGCCATCGCCAAAGGGGTTTCGCCACGCACGGTGATGGCTGAACTCTATGGCAAGAGCACGGGCTGCTGCGGTGGCCGCGGCGGGAGCATGCACCTGTATGATCGCAAAATGGGCTTGTTCGGCACCAACGGCATCGTGGGCGGAGGCGTACCGTCGGCGGCCGGGGTGGCCATCGGGGCGAAGGCCGGGCAGAGAGATTACATTTCCGTGGCCTTCTTTGGTGATGGAGCCGTAAACCACGGAGCGTTCCATGAGACGGTGAATTTCGCGGCCGTCCAGAAGGCCCCGGTGATTTTCGTCTGCGAGAACAATCTTTACGCCACCGCTACACCGGCCAGCACTGCCACGCTGACTGCCAATCTTGCCGACAAGGCTCTCGCTTACGGGATTCCCGGCATCGTGGTGGATGGCAATGACGTGTTGGCAGTATGGAAGGTGGCCCGGGACGCCGTCGAACGCGCCCGCGTGGGAAAAGGCCCCACCTTGATTGAAGCCAAGACTTATCGAATCGTGGGCCATCACGAGGGCGACCCGTTGGTGGGAACCTATCGCACGCAGGAAGAACTTGACGCTTGGAAAGGGCGCTGCCCGATTCTGCAACTCCGTAAAAAGCTCGTCGACGAATGGAAAGTGGTGACTGCCGCCGATCTTCATGCGATTGAAGATCAGGTGGGCCAACGGGTCAAGGATGCCGTGGCATTTGCCCGGTCCTCCCCGGTTCCGGACCCGGCGACGGTGTACGACCATACGTGGGCCGAGCCGATCAATCCGCCTATGCCCCCGGCGCAAGGCGTACAAAAGACCCGCACGCAGAGTTGGTTGGAAGCCGTGCGCGACGGCATCGCCGAGGAAATGCGCCGCGATCCGCGCCTGCTGTATTTCGGCGAAGGAACCGGCGAACGGGGCGGCAGCTTTGCCCATACCAAAGGGCTTTGGCAGGAATTTGGTTCCGCGCGAATGATCGACACGCCCATATGTGAACTGGCCTTTACCGGCTCGGCCCTGGGCGCGTCGGCCACCGGCGCTCGCGCCGTGGCGGATCTGATGTTTTCTGATTTCATGTTTGAAGCTGCCGGCCAGATTGTGCTTCAAGCGTCCAAGCTGCGTTACATGAGTAATGGCCAGATGAGTGCTCCGATGGTGATTCGGGCCGGCACCGGGGCGATTAAAAGCGCCGGCCCGCACCACAGCGGTTCGTATCACCCCATTTGGGCCAATGTGGCCGGGTTGATTGTGGTGGTGCCGTCCAATCCCGCCGACGCCAAGGGCCTGATGAAGACCGCCCTGCGCGCCGGCGATCCGGTGATTTTTCTCGAACCAAAAGCCTTGTTTGCTGACAAGGGCGTCGTGCCCGAGGGCGAATATCTGGTGCCGTTTGGCCAGGCGAAGGTGGTGCGGGCTGGAACGGAGTTGACGGTGGTTGCCTGCGGTTTGCTTTTGCGGCGTTGTCTTGAGGCCGCCGGAATACTGGAAAGCCGGGGACTTTCCTGCGAAGTCATTGACCTGCGGACCATCGTTCCGCTGGATGTGGACACCATCGTGGCCAGCGTCGCCAAAACCGGACGATTACTGGTGGTGGATGAAGGCTATGCCATGTGCGGTCTGGGCGCAGAGGTAGCGCAATGCGTGATGGAACTGGGCTTTGACAGTTTGGACGCCCCGATCGGGCGACTGCACACCGATCCTGTCGCCCATCCGTTCCATCCGCAACTGGAAGAGGCTGCGATGGTCACGGTGGACAAAATCATGACCGCGGCCCGGCAGGTGGTATCCGGCATCCCACCGATCCCCCGGCGTGCCAGAACGGGAAAAATTATGCAAGGGATTGACCTTGCTCTCACCCCGCAACCCCGGGCCTCGGGCCCAGAGGAATCACAATTGCAGAAGGTAGCGACGGTCGAAACCAAGACCGCGTTGGCCGCCTCCAGCGGCGGCATTTCTGTTATCATGCCGCACGGTGACCTGACGGTTACCGAAGCGACCGTGGTTCGCTGGCTCAAGAACGTTGGCGATATGGTCAAAGCCGGCGAAGCCCTGGTGGAAATGGAAACCGAAAAAGCGGTATCGGAAGTTGAATCCCCAAGCGATGGCCTGCTTGCGGAGATTCTCACCCCTGTTGGCACCGTGGTGAAGATGGGCCAGCAGCTTGGCGCGGTGCTGCCGAATTAGCCATGGAAAGCCAAGTGACGGGGTATATGTTTTTGGGCGCGTCTGCGATTTGGCTTCCCCGGATAGGTATTCGGCATGCTGAAATCTGTCGGAATAAAGGAG
>JABEVA010000039.1 GCA_013044065.1 Phycisphaerae bacterium | reverse complement strand
GAGTAAATGTTTCATTCTTTCTGGTATAGGTGTCACAATGGCAGCGCTGGCGGCGGCTGGGGCCAGTACGGCGCGGGCGAATACGGTCACGTACGGGCTGCAATTCGCGCCGAGCGGTTACACTGAGTACACAGGCTGGGGTGCGGGCGTCACGGCGGTGCAGGCCACCAATCCACCGGCATTCTTCAGCGGGGCGACGAGCGATAATGGTGTGACCTTCGATCTGGGCACCGCGACGCTCACAGTCACCGCCGGCAACAATTACAACATTCAAAACGGCATCGCCCCAATGACGCCAACTACGAACATCGGCTGGCTTGACACCGCATTTTTCTTTTCCAGCGGCAGCAGCAATCTGGTTACAGCCACGCTTTCGGGCCTTAGCGCCAATGACTCCGTGGATTTCCAGTTTATTTCCAGCTACCAGGAGTCCAATACGGATCAGGTGACGGTCAAGGGAAACACCACGGGTAGCGTTTCCGGAACGCTCAACAGCTTCACTGCCCTTAGCGGCGATCCCAGCGGGCTGGGTGATGCGGCCAATTTTGTGGACCTCGGCTCACTTAGCGGTAACACAGGTTACAGCATCTCGTCGGTTCAGCCCGCCGGTGGCGAGGGCGATCTGTCTGGTGCCCAGATTACCATTACCAGCAGCGTGCCCGAACCGGCCACCCTAGGACTGATGGCTGTTGCCGGCGCGGCGATACTGCTGGTGAGGCGGAGCAAAACTGCGTGATGACGGGGTTGCCGATGGCGTTCAGTGCGGGGGCCGGTTGGTGTAAGGATATTCCAACCGGCCGCAGGACCAAGGAGCATGCGTCTGCGGCAGACGAAACCACGGAAAGGTCTTTTCCAGATTGCCTTTGGATGACGCTTGCCACCAAAGTCGAGGAACAGTTATGAAAATTCGCGGATTTACCCTGGTGGAATTATTGGTGGTGATTTTCATCATCGCCGTACTGATAGCCCTGCTGCTTCCGGCGCTGGGTGCGGCCCATCAAGCTGCTCTGGATGTGATATGCCTAACCAATCTGCGCAGCCAAGGCCAGATGCTGGTGGAGTACGCCGCGGACTATCAAGATGATCTGCCTTCCGGCTATAACCAATACGGTGGTGCGGTCAATGCCTTGTTGGCCGATCAATTTGACGTGCCGCTGAATTACCTGACTCAATTGTCGAGTAATCCATTGACGGAAGGTGCTATCGAAAATAGATTCCACGAGGTGTTTTGGTGCCCGTCGGTTGGAGTTTCAATGACCAACCCATGGGGATTGAACTATTCGGCCAATCCGATTGCCTTCGGCACCAACAACCTCACCGATCTTACTCGATTGGCCAGTGTTCCGCGGCCCTCACAGGTGATTGCATTCGGCGATGTAAATCAAGCATTTTCGGATGGGGGCGGCTGGTGGGTGTTTGACTGGGAGAGCAATTTTTATCCCACGACCACGCCGCCTAACACCGTCATTGAGCCGGGCGGCTGGAGCGGCTATTGCAATACCGATAGCACAGGTGGCACGATCAGCGGCACGGGGTTACGGTACCGTCATGGAGATGCCACCCCCGCCAGCGGCAGCGCCAATTGTGTATTTTTTGATGGTCACGCTGCGCCGATCGAGGCCGGTAATCTGCACTATTTTAACATCACGATTCAAAATTAATCTGTTTTTAAGGAACAACTATGCGTGCACTAATGAAGCGGCTGTCGCGGGCGAGTGTTTTTGGGTTGCTGGCTATGCTGGGGTTTCTTGGGGCGACCGGGCAGGTAAGGGCAAAAGCGGTTCCCGTGAGGTTGATCAAAACCGCCCATGGCTGGCAATTACTGCGTGGTGGTAAGCCCTTTTTTATCAAAGGGGCCGGTGGGGATGAATCCATGCGCGTCTTGAAGGCTTGCGGCGGGAATTCACTGCGCACATGGGGGGCTGACGGCTTGGCTGCTAAGCTGGGGCAAGCCAACAAGCTAGGTTTAACGGTGACGGTGGGAATGTGGCTGGGCCATGCGTCCGATGGCTTCAACTACAATGACGCGACCCAAGTTCACGCCCAGTACGAGCAGTGCAAAAAATATGTGCTGGAATACCGGAACGATCCAGCCTTGCTGTTATGGGGTGTGGGCAACGAAATGGAGAACGGGTACGATCATAAAATACTCTGGCAGGCCGTGGAGCAGATCGCCGCGATGATACATCGGCTGGATCCCAATCACCCGGTGATGACCGTGGTAGCAGAAATCGGCGGTCATAAAGTGCAAAAAATAAACAAATATTGCCCGGATGTAGATATCATCGGGATTAATTCATACGGCGGCGGTCCAACGCTGTACAAGCGGTACCTTAAAGCCGGCGGAGTAAAACCCTATGTCATTACGGAATTCGGTCCGCCCGGTACCTGGGAAATTCCCGCCGATTCGCTGGGGTTGCCGTCGGAAAAGCTAAGCACAGCCAAGGCTAAGTTTTATAAGAAAACCTACGTGAGGAGCGTTTTGGCCGCACGGGGTATGTGCCTAGGATCGTATGCCTTTGCCTGGGGCTGGAAGGTGGAGGCCACCCCTACCTGGTATGGTCTTTTTCTGCCGGATGGCCGACGTCTGGGAGCCGTGGATGTGTTGCAAAAACTGTGGTCGGGCCATTCGCCGCGGTATCTGTGTCCGAACCTCACTAGCCTAAAATTGCTGGGGTCGGACCGGCTGGCCCCCAACGAAAAAGTACGCGCTGTCGCGCAAGCGAATCAGCCGGGCGGGGGGGCTATCACGTATCATTGGATACTGAGGCGTGATGTTTCCAAAATGGGGTGGACCGGCGGCAGATCGATGCCGCTGCCATGGGCATTTCCCAAGGCCATTCGCGTGGCCAATAGTCCTAAGGTAACGGTGCGCATGCCTAGCAACGGGGGTCCGTATCGGCTATTTTGTTATGTCTATAATCAACATCATGGCGCGGCGGTCGGCAATATACCGCTGTGGGTTAACGCCCCAATTCGACCCGAGCCCGCACCGCCGGCGCACCTGCCACTGATCATTTACAGTGCGGCGCATCCCAACAGCGCCTATGTGCCCGCGGGCTGGATGGGGAACTACGCGGCCATATCCTACGACCCTCATTGCCGTGTCCAACCGCACCGCGGTCGGGAGTGTCTGAAAATCAGCTACAATCGCGACAGTGGATGGGGTGGCATTGCATGGCAAAACCCGGCTAACAACTGGGGCAAGCTCGCCGGAGGATTCAACCTTACGGGGGCCAAAGTCCTTTCTTTCTGGGCCCGGGCAGCTAAACCGGGAGTGCGAGTCAATTTTGGCTATGGTCTGGTAGGCTCAGATATGCCGTACCACGACAGCAGCAAGGCCTCTGTGAAAATCAGCCTGACCACACACTGGAAGGCGTACCATATCAAGCTTAACGGGCGAAATATGAAAAGAATTGTCACAGGTTTCTTCTGGACCGCCGGGGCCAATGGCGCACCTTTTACTTTTTATCTCAGTGATATCAAATATTGCAAGTAGGTCGCAACGCGGGAAATTAAGGCCGCCTGGAAAAAAACCTAGTCACCATCATCGCTGGGGTGCCGAAGGTAGCGGCGGGTAAACGGCCATGGCTTAGCGGCTTACGCGATCCAGTCTATCGCGTTGGCGTTGGCGTGCTGTCGCCCGGCGTAAAGCCCGCTTTTCAAACCAAGTCAGACTATGAAGGCCATGTTCATGAACCTTGGCCAAAATTGCGTCAATTTGCTGCTGATCGCGCACCTCGCGATGCTCGTCAACGGCCGTCCAGCGGAACCAGCGCCGGGCAAGTTTCCGGCGTTTGGGTGTAGGCAAATCGCGCAAACCCGCACTCCAGGTCAGGCCGGCTTCATAACCATCCGGCCCCTGAGCTTGAAGTTCACGGCGCTTCATCCAAGCGGCAAAGAAAAGGAGCGCCCAGAAAACCACAGCCAGAATTGAGCCCTCATAAAGGGCAAAAACCGTCATCGGCGCGGCGATCACCATACCCACAATGCAGGTGATGTTGATGGCCTGGTACAAGCCCGTCCAACGCCACAATATGGATTGCAGCAGCGGACCGCCATCAAACCAGTAGAACGGCAACAGGTTTATGAGCACCAGCGAAAGGCTAAGCAGGTACATCATCAGCAGCAGCGTGAACACCGGTCCATGGGTGAAGCTCCAGAATGGAGTGCCGCTAAAGACGAACAGCGGATTCCACGGCGTTGGCGGCAGCCGATGCCAGTTCCACCACAGCAGTTCCCTGCCTCCCAGGCAGATGAGCAAATTGATGGCAATACCGCCGACGTTGGTTACAAACGTCGGCCAGGGTCGCGGTGGACTTAGCGGTGGAACCAGGCCTCCCGCGGGCCAGAGCAGAAAATCGTCATGCCGACCGCCGACCCATTGGGCGGTGATTCGGTGGCCGAATTCATGGAGCAACACCACCAGGATAGTCAGAACGGCCAGACTGAAACTGGCGATCCAGTTGCCGGTTCGGAGTGCCGCGGCCAGATCAAAAATGATCGCCAATATCAACCAGAAATGCAGGCGTACGCGGATGCCGCGCCAGGTTCCCAGTGGCAGGGACCAGCCTAGAATGGACCAAGGACTGTCAAAAAGGCCCATGCCGGATGCACCTGCACGGTTATAGTCACGATCGCGCCAACTCATACGTATTCATCCGATACGGTAGCCTGCCATCACCCGGCCATTGTGCCGCTCATCGCGGAGGGTTGCCGGACCAAGTTTGCACCGTTTCCACGCCGACGCAACTCCTAAGTGTTCACTGTGGCCGACAGATATTTTAGCACTATGGCAATCGTTTTGGCATCCACGATTTTGTTGTCCCGGATCATGGCCAAGGTATGATCGGGTGTAACAATCTCAACTTGAATGGTTTCGTTATCCTCCAGGGCCTGGGTACCGGCGGATAATCCGGCGGCGATGAACGCGAACATTTTTTCGGTAAGAATTCCGGGCGAGGTGTAAAACCATCCAAACGGAACAATTTCCGCCGCCCGGTAGCCCGTTTCCTCCGTTAATTCACGTTCGGCACAGCGGGCAGGATCTTCACCTTTTTCCAGTGTTCCCGCGGGCAGTTCCCAAAGGTCTCCTCCCACCGTATGGCGCAGATTGCGAATCAGCACCAGGTTGCCATCGCGCAGTACGGGCAGAATAATGACGGATCCGGGATGGACCACAATTTCGCGTTCAATTTGCTTGCCGGAGGTTGTGGTAACGGTCCTTAATACCATGTCCACGCGTGAACCATGGTACACAATGCGGTCTTGGGGAGCGGGGGATACTGCGCCGCCACTGTTGATAGCCGATCTTTGGGACACTGGGTCTGTTCCTTGCCAAGCAAGCCGCTTCAATACCTGAACGGCCAAACTTTACCTATAATAACATGAAATGGCAGAAAGAATCGACAATCCTCTATTTTCTTCGGATGAACCGGCACTGGCGGCGGAAGCCGGCATTGACGAGGAGGATTTTATTCAGGAAATTCCGGCGGGAGAAATAGCGTTGCCTCTGCCTGATGAAGCCGCGGATCAGCGTCTGACCCGACTGCATACCAAGGCCCGCAATCTGCCCGCCGCCCCCGGCGTGTACCTGATGAAGGACAGCCGCGGCGTGGTCATATACGTCGGCAAATCGCGCTCGCTGCGCGATCGGGTGGGCAGCTATTTTCTGGCCTCCACGGACCTGGGACCGGCCAAGCAGCGTCTACTGGATTACGTCGTGGATTTTGACACTCTGGATTGCGATTCCGAAGTGGAAGCCCTCCTGGTGGAAAACCGCCTGATTAAAGATGTCAAACCTCGTTTTAATGCCCGGCTTTCCGATGGGAAAAGCTATCCATTTCTGGAAATCACCACCCGCGACGATTATCCGGGCGTTTATGTTACGCGCGAGCCGCAAAGTTCTGGTTCCAGGCTCCTTGGGCCATTCATCAGTGCCGCGGCCCTGAAAGACGCGGTGATTCACCTGCAACGAGCCTTCAAATTTCGGACTTGCCACTTGGAAATACTTGAAGATGATCCACGGAAGCGTTTTTTTCGTCCATGCCTGCTTTACGCCATCGGCCAGTGTTCGGCTCCGTGTGCGGATAAAATCAGCCGCGACGCCTACCGCGCGGATGTTGATCGCTTCCGCCGCTTTTTGGAAACCAGCCCAGCTTCGGTGCTGAAGGAAATGGCCGCGGAAATGGATGTGGCTGCAGCCAAGCTGGAATTTGAAAAGGCCGCCGCGCTGCGGGATCAAATTCGGGCGTTAAGCTCGCTTTCTGATCGCGGCAAATATGGCCGACTACTGCAGCCTGAATTGTTCTTTCGTAATTTACAGGGTGGGCTTCGGCAGTTACAGGACATACTGGATTTGCCGGAACCGGTGCGTTCCATTGAAGCTATCGATATCGCCCATTTTCAGGGTGAAGCCACGGTCGGTTCTCTGGTCTGCTTTATCGATGGGCGGCCATTTAAGGATGGCTATCGGCGGTTTCGCATCAAAACCGTGACCGGTATTGACGATTATCGCTGCATCGCCGAAGTAGTAAGCCGGCGTTATCGTAACGCCGGCCAGAGCGGCGAATTATATCCGGATGTGATATTGATCGATGGTGGGCTGGGCCAGTTACACGCCGCCCAAGCGGCATTTTCCGCGATGGATGTCAAGCCTCCCATGGTGATAAGCTTGGCCAAGCGAGAGGAAGAGATCTTTGTGCAGGCGCGTACGGCTCCACTGCGGTTATCCCGTACCAGCGAAGCTCTTAAAATGTTGCAGCATATTCGCGATGAAGCCCACCGCTTTGCCCAGAATTATCACCATGTGCTTATCGCACGCCGTCAGTTTAGCCAAAAAGCTCTACGGGTGCGTAAAGCCGCGTGCAAGGCCCACAATATCGGGCAACCACGGGTACCGTGCAGTCCGACGGCGGCAATATCCGGCGACGATCCAGCCCCGCCGCTACGGACTGTCGGTGGCAGCAACGCTTTGCAGGATGGGAAGAATACGGATGATTCCGGATCCTTTCGGGAGCGTGGGTCTGATCCGGTACCATCGGCCGGAGGGTCCATTGTGAAAAAGAACAGGGTTAGAGCCGTAAAGCCGAAACGAGCGAGAGGTGATCGTTCAGGGATTGGGCAAAAATAACTTTGCACTTTCCGGTTGGTTCTTTTGCCCGGTCCCTAGGTTCGGATATGCCCATTTCCCGTTACGATAAATTTATATGTACACAGGTCCGCCGCACCCATGGGGCCGCGGGCATGGAGCTTGTCTGTGCTGATGCCGATTTCCGCGCCTAAACCGTATTCGTATCCGTCCGCCCAGCGGGTGGAAGCGTTGACCATGACGCTGGCTGAATCCACCTGCTGGACAAATTTTTGGGCCGTGGCGATGTTGCTGGTAATAATGGCATCGGTATGCTGCGAACCGTATTGGGCAATATGACTGATAGCTTCGTCCACGGAAGTCACCTGTTTGATGGCAACGATCAGATCCAGAAACTCCTGACCCCAGTCGGTTTCCACCGCCAGTTTGGCATCCTGCAACAGGCCCAGAATTCGGGGATCCGCACGCATCTGTACCCCGGCCTGCCGATACCGCGTCGCCAGCCGCGGAAGCACCCGCGCTGCAATATCTTTATGGACTAAAATACATTCGGCCGTGTTGCACACCGCGCAACCATCCACCTTGGCGCTGTAGGCAATATTTACTGCCATGTCGGCATCGGCATCTTTATCAATATAAATGTGGCACACGCCCTTGTAGTGCTTAATCACGGGAACCGTCGCTTGTTCCACCACAGCTCGAATTAAAGATTCGCCACCGCGCGGTATCACCAGATCGACGGCACCTTGAGCGGTTACCAGAGCCGTCACCGCAGCGCGATCGGTGGTGCTTAACACTTGTACCGCCGCCGCGTCCACGCCCGATGAGGCAAGAGCTTCTTGAATCACTTTGGCGATCGCCAGATTCGTGCCCAGAGACTCCTTGCCGCCCCGCAAAATGCACGCATTGCCACTTTTCACGCACAGGGCGGCCGCATCGCTGGTAACATTGGGGCGGCTTTCATAAATAATGGCAATCACGCCAATGGGTACCCGGCGCTTTTCAACCCGCAGTCCATTCGGGCGATCGCTGGCTTCAATGGTCTGCCCCACCGGGTCCACCTGCTGGGCGATCTGACGGATGCTCTGGGCCATGGCCTGGATTTTCTGCGCGGTGAGAGTGAGGCGGCTGGCCATCGATGGAGCCAGATTGTCACCCCTGGCTTGCTGCACATCCGCGGCGTTGGCGGCAAGAATAGCGTCCGCGTGGACCAGCAATCCGGTAGCCATCGCTTCCAGCACGCTATTGCGGACCGCTCCGGAAAGCGTAGATAACTCTCGGGCCGCGCGGCGGGACTGCTTAATGACCTGCTGTATCTGCAGCGCGGTATCACCGGTATCATCCGGGGCGGTGGCGTTGGTTGGACGGGCATTGGCCATGAAGTAGCTCCAAATGGGGCACATTTTCCTGCCGGAACATTCTACGCGAAGATTAAGAAAAGTTATAACCCACCGGCCTGGCGGCACTGGGTTACCTTGGCCAAATAGCAGGCAGATGCAAGCTGATGTTATTGATCTGGGTGGCGTTGCGTTTTCATCGTCCGTCCGGAGCCCCGCTGAGCCAAATTCCAAGCGGGCTGCTGCCCGCCGTACGCCAGCGCCCGGGGGGGGGTGCTCACAATTTATGGCCAAATCCGGTCTTGCCGCTTGCCAGCGCGAAGCGTGCGTCCTTGTATCAGACGGCTTGGGCTTTTATGATTAACGGGCTGGAGAGTCTGGCCCGGGAAGTGGGCTGCCGACACAGGTGCTGATGGAAGCGGGTTCCCCATTGATGATTAAGGCGTCAGGTTTGCACACAAAGGCTACCCCTATTTCCGGGCAACGCCGTCTGGCAGTGCTGGGCAGCACTGGGTCCATCGGCGTTAACACTTTGGCGGTGGCCAGACATCTGGGACCATCATTTAGAATTGTCGGTTTGGCGGCATCCAGAAATTGGAAACAACTGGCAGAGCAGGCCCGAGAGGTACGCCCCGCGGTGGTTATTCTCAGCTCACCTGAAACCGAGCTTGATTCTCAAGCCCTGCAGGCTGCGGTGGAAGAATTTGGAAGTGCAGTTGACACCGGCCCGCAGGCCATGGATCGTCTGGTGGAGAGGCCGGATGTGGATATGGTTTGTGCCGCAGTGGTGGGAGCGGCCGGCCTTTCCCCGGTGCTGAAAGCTGCCGCGGCGGGTAAATGGATTGCCTTGGCCAATAAAGAGGCGTTGGTGGTTGCCGGCGGCCTGGTAATGCCGGTTGCGGCGCTGAGCGGAGCGAAGGTATTGCCAGTCGATTCTGAACATTCCGCGATTTTTCAGGCTCTGCGCAGTGGCCAAGCGCATGAGATTCAGCGTATTATTCTTACCGCCAGCGGCGGGCCGTTTCGGACTTGGACGCCGGAACAATGCGGAGCGGCCACGGTTGAGCAGGCGCTGAATCATCCGAATTGGCGGATGGGTCCGAAAATAACCATTGATTCAGCCACCTTGATGAACAAGGCTCTGGAGATTATCGAAGCCCACTGGCTTTTTGATCTTCCCGCCGATCGCATTGAGGTATTGATTCATCCGGAGTCCATTATTCACAGTATGATTGAATTTGTCGATGGCAGTATTATCGCCCAGCTTGGCACCCCCGACATGCGTACCGCTATTCAATATGCGCTGACGCATCCGGAGCGCTATCCCGGCTGCAGCAACCGACTGGATTGGTCCAAAATAAGCCACATGCACTTTGAACAGCCGCAGGGACGATTTCCCGCATTGGACTTGGGTTTTGAAGTGGTGCGGCGGGGTGGAACGTCCGGCGCTGTCGTCAATGCGGCTAATGAAGTGGCCAATGCCCTGTTTCGCGAAGGAAAAATTCCTTTCGGGCAGATTGTGCCGCGCGCGCAGCAGGTGCTGCAAAAGCATTTGCAAAACGGTTTTAACCCTGCGCCCACGCTGGAAGCCCTTCTGGCGGCGGACCGCTGGGCGCGTCAGGAGGCCATGGCATGAATTTCATCCGTTCCCCAAAACTTTCACCGCGCCAAGCGCCTTTGGTGCCGTACCGCGGCTCGATGGTTCGTGCGGTTTTAACTGCCTTGGCAGCGTTTCCCATTCTCGGCTTCACTCTGCTGGGGTCCATCACCGGTACAGAAAAAGTGGTGCTGTTTATTGTCGGCTTTGGCTCGGTGATTTTTGTCCATGAACTGGGTCATTTTTTAACCGCCAAGTACTTCAAGGTGCGCTGCGACGTTTTTTCCATGGGCATTGGCCCAAGATTGTGCGGTTGGCGTCGCGGCGTGGGGTTTACCTTCGGTCGAGCGGACATCGGTCCGCCGATGGTGGTGGCGTCTGTGCCCACGACCGATGGCGCTGTTTCTGGGGCCGATGCTCAAGCGGACGCGTCGGCTTGGGCGCGAACTGGTGCGGGCCCCGTTGGGGAAACGGATTACCGGATTTCATGGTTGCCCTTCGGCGGGTACGTGCGCATGCTTGGCCAAGACGACATGGATCCGGCCAAAGTCAGCGAAGACCCGGCCTCCTTTGGCAAAAAGCCGATCTGGCAGCGTATGATTATCATCTCCGCGGGCGTCACGATGAACCTAATCTTTGCGGTTTTGATTTTCGCGTTTATTTTCCGCGTTGGGGTGAATTTTCCGCCGGCGGTGGTGGGGGAATTGGCTTGGAACAGTCCGGCTGCAAAGGCCGGGTTGCAAATTGGTGATCGCGTGGTGTCCATAAACCATCGACCTCCGCAGGGATTTCTGGAATTCACCCAATTGGCCATGGCCGCCGCGTTGGATACCGGTGACGCCAAAATCAGCTTGCAGTATGTCAAGCCGGACAGCAAAACCATTCACAACGTAGGCATTACGCCGGTGGCCGATCCGAACAATGGTATGTTGAGTTTTGGCATTGGGCAGATGCTCTCTTTGCGTTTCGGCACCATGACGCCCCGCGAACTTAAAGACTTTATCACCTTACTGCCGCAATATAAGGGGATTCAATCAAGGGATTTGATCATCGCCATTGATTCCATTCCCGTCCATGGATTTGCCCATTTTTATAAGATATTGCAGCAGTGCAACGGCAACCCGGTGACGCTGACTCTCCAAAGTCACGGTACAGGAAAGATTCGTCAACTCACCATTCAACCAACCTTGGAAACCCGCGATTGGGTCAACCACTTTCCCAGAATTCTTGGAATGCAGCCGCGGTGTCGCGTGGCCATGGTGGAACCGGGAACTCCGGCGGCAAAGGTGGGTATCCGGCGCGGCGATATTATTGTACGTATCAATGCCAGCGTCCATCCGACCATTCACGGTCTCCAACGGGCGGTTAAAGAGAATCCGGGCCGCCTGGTTCGGCTGCAGGTGCAGCGCGGCTCTAAAGTAATTACCTTCCATCCCAGAGTAAGCGCCAAGGGCATGCTGGGTGTGGGGTTGGGTTATGACTTTGCCCATCCCGTGATTGCTGCCGTCAGCCGCCGCGCTGCCGCGGCCGGAATTCTGCCTGGCCGCACCATCATGTCCATGGTGGTGCCCGGTGGACCGAATCTGGCCAGTGGCGGAATTTTTCCGATTAAAAGCTGGTTTGACATGGTCACGCTGGGCCGGCGTTTTGCCGGTCAAGCCATTGATCTTTCGTTTGCGGGTCATCATCGGCCGGTCCAGTTGACCATCTCCAACCATGACGTTCGTGAGCTTAGCAAGCTCAAGTACGCCATCAACCTGCCGCTTTCCGCGTTAATGCAACTTCAGAAAAGCCATTCCATCCTGGGAGCCGCTAAAATGGGCTTTGGACACACTACGGCCTGGATTGTCCGAACCTATCAAACTCTTTTCGGGCTGGTGGGCCGCACCGTACCGGTGAGTCAACTCCACAGTGTACTGGGGATCGTCAAAATTGGTTACACCATAGAGTCCCGCGGCTTTACTTATCTGCTTTTTTTTCTGGGGCTGATTTCCGTCAATCTGGCGGTCATCAACTTTCTGCCATTGCCGATTGTGGATGGTGGATTATTTTTAATGTTGATTGTCGAGAAAATCCGCGGCAAACCATTGCCGGTACAGGTGCAAACCGCCATACAAACCGTCGGAATCGTGCTACTGGTGGCCGCCTTTCTTTTTATTACCATTCACAACGATCTGCCGATGTTCTTTGGGCATTGACGTTTTTTCTAACGTCTTGCTTTTCGTTGGTCGATCATCCCATAATAAGGTGACGGGTGCGGCCTGGCGGCAATCCGCCGTCAACGCCTCTCCTGGGCAGGCCATGGGCCACAAGGCATGGCATTTGCAGGCATGGAAGGATGGCCGTGAGGCTGCGATGGAGTCTTATGAACCTGCTGGGATTGGTACAATTGGTCGATACGCCTGGGCCTGGGGTCGGGTACCAGGATTGTCTAAGTATTGAAATGTTGGCCCGGCAGGGCCTTTTGCGCACCGGCCAACAGGTGCTGAACCTCGTGGAATCGGCGCTCCGGGCCGTCATCGGTCCGACGCAAGGTATTGCCGCGGGCATAGCCTTTCGGGCTGCCCGGCTGGGCGACCCGGGTCTGGTACCCGCCGTAAGTCAGGTACTTTCCAGCACGCAGTTGCCGGAATCATTACGCCTGGCATCGTTGCAAATGGGCACACGCCTGTGGGAAATTTCCCGGCGTTGGAACTGGACCCAGCCCGTACACGAACAATTTGACCCAGTTATGCCGGAAGCCGGCGTGCATGGCGGGGTGGCGTTTGGAACGCTGGTCAGTGAAACAACGGCCCATGAGGTGCGGGCGGTGGCGGCCTGTTTAATGCAGGCAGCGCGGGGAATTATTGAGGCAGCGGTGGGGGCCATCCCGCTGGAAGATTTCATGAACCATCGTCTGCTGGCTCAAGCCCAACCGATGATCAGCCGGTTGGCTGCGGATTTTGCGCAGCACACTCTGCCGGATATTCGGTGCGCCCACTTCAAGTTCCCCTTGGCTTAGACCAAGCAAGAGAAGACCGGTTTCCGCTCGTGCAGCGGTAACGCGGCACGGGTTTGAGCGCGTTTGGCGGCCTGCGGAGTCCGGTCCATGATGTTGCGATGGTCGTTGGTGGTCCGGTATGATAAACAAACAAGCCGGAGAGATGGCTGAGTGGCTGAAGGCGCCGGTTTCGAAAACCGGTTAGGGCGCAAGTCCTACTAGGGTTCGAATCCCTATCTCTCCGTTTCGTTCACTGGTGCTTCCACAAACCAAGCCCTCGTGGGGTTCCAAGCGGCGACGTCGCTTGAATTGGGCCTTATGTTTCCATATCGGCAGACATCCCTTGATATTGACGGTATAATTGCTTGTGACTTGGGTCGCATGATTCGAATGGCTTGGTAAAGGAATGTAAACTTGGCGATCAGTGATACGATAAAACGAGGAGATATTCGGGCACCGCACCGGAGTTTGTTGCGGGCGACGGGAGTCATTCGCGATGAATCCGATTGGGACAAACCTTTTATTGCAATAGCCAACAGTTTTGTGGAGATTATCCCCGGTCATGCCCACCTGGATGTGGTGGGACGAAAAGTGCGTCAGGCGGTGCGTGATGCCGGTGGGGTACCTTTTGAGTTCAATACGATTGGTGTTGATGACGGCATCGCCATGGGCCACGGAGGCATGAAATACTCGCTGCCGAGTCGCGAGTTGATTGCGGATTGTGTTGAAACCATGTTGCGAGCACATTGCTTTGACGGCATGGTGTGTATTCCCAACTGCGACAAAATTGTGCCGGGTATGATGATGGCGACCGCTCGCGTCAACATTCCGACAGTTTTTGTTTCGGGTGGTCCGATGAAGGCGGGAGTGCAGCCTTCCACAGGGCGGGTGATCGATCTGATTAGTGTGTTTGAAGGTGTGGGGCAGTTATCCGCGGGCAAGGTAAGCTCCAAAGAGTTAAAAGAACTTGAAATGCATGCCTGTCCAACCTGCGGTTCCTGTTCCGGAATGTTTACAGCAAACAGCATGAACTGCCTGTGTGAGGCTTTAGGCCTGGCTTTGCCGGGCAACGGCACGCTGCTGGCTACCGACCCGCGACGCGATGAATTATTCCGCGCGGCGGGCAAGGCGGTGGTGGAATTGGTACGGCGGAATATTCGCCCGCGGGATATTTTAACCCGCCACGCCTTTGAAAATGCTTTTGCCCTGGATATGGCCATGGGCGGGTCGACCAATACGGTACTGCACGCTTTGGCCGTGGCGCAGGAAGCGGGGACGCCGTTTGAGATGGAGGCCCTGAATGAAATTGCCGCCCGGGTGCCGCATGTTTGTAAAGTGGCACCGGCGGGCGCTTACCACATGGAAGATGTGGACCGGGCGGGCGGCATCAGTGCCATTCTTAAGACGATCAGTGGCAAACCGGGAACGCTGCATACCGCTTGCATCACCGTTACCGGCCGGAGTCTGGGAGAAAATATTGCCACCGCCACGGTGCTGGATGCGGATGTGATTCGGCCATTGGATAAGGCCTATTCTCAGCAGGGGGGGCTGGCGATTCTTTTTGGCAACTTGGCACCAAATGGATCTGTGGTGAAGTCGGGTGGGGTGGCCGCAAGCATGTTAAAATTTTCCGGTCCGGCGGTAATCTTTGAATCGGAGGAATCGGCTGCGGCGGGCATTCTGATGGGCAAGGTTAAATCGGGTGATGTCGTGATTATCCGTTATGAAGGCCCGCAAGGTGGCCCCGGTATGCAGGAAATGCTGGCTCCCACCGCAAATATCATGGGTCGTGGGCTGGGTGAATCGGTGGCGCTCATCACCGATGGACGATTTTCGGGGGGGACACGCGGTGCTTGTATCGGACACGTTTCACCCGAAGCTTCCGCCGGTGGTCCCATCGCCCTGGTTCAGAGCGGGGATATGATCGACATTGATATTCCCAATCGCAAGCTGGAGATTCGTATTTCCGCTGAAGAACTCGCCGCGCGGAAGGTGAAATGGCAACGTCCGGCGGCGAAAATTCAGCACGGGTATCTGGGCCGCTATGCCAGCATGGTAACCAGTGCCGATACCGGCGCAATTTTGAAAAATCCATGGGCAGGCCCTGTGCCATCGGATACCGCAAAGGCCCACAAGGCCAAATACTGAATATCAACGACTGCCGCATAAGGATGGTTGCGGTGCGGATGGATCGGTACGGAAATGATGGAGTATCTTAATGAGACGCGTAAGGGACCGGGCAAAAAGAACTTCACACTTTCCGGCTGGTCCTCCTGCCCGCTGGCTTGGTTGTTCGCTTTTTCCAGACCCAGCACCAGGGTATGCGAGCCCGTCACGCCTCGCCAGCGACCAAGATTCCTGCGCCGTAGCATACAAACTTATTTTTGCGCGGTCCCTAATCGCGATGATCGTGGGTATAGCGGCACTCAATACGGTGCTGGTGGGGTGCAGTCTGGCGAACCATCCAACGGGCCGGTCCGTCGAGGCCACAAAAGTTGCGAAAACCTCCCGACCGGCCCAGGCTCGCGGAGGCACTGGTTTGCTGGTGGTTCCAGGTACTAATATGGGTATCGGTGCCCATTGGGGAACGCTGTCGGTGCCTGCTGTCGCAGGGCGGCGTCCCTGGCCGGTCATGCGCGCGATTTACCTTACCGCACCGGTGCGGCATAATCCGGTGTACATGCATGATTTGGACTTAGGCTCAAAATTGTATGAGCAACCGGCGTCGTGGCATGCAGTGATGGCGAGCGTGCTGAATATACCATGGTTCTACATGAATCTGGCCATCACGCCGGCGCTGATGGTCGTTCATCCGCCGCTTCAGGTAAGGAAATCACCGATTCGTGTGCGGGAGCAGGTCTACAATGGCAAGTTGCCATGCGGCGGACCGGTGGTTCCGAAAATGGTGCTTGGCCGTATCTACTGGCGGTATCCGCGGGTGCAGGCCCTGACATCGGTGCCGACGCACTGATTTTTGGAGTGATGGATGTCACTAGACGCGATTGATCCCTATCCATGGTTCCTGCATAAAGAAATTCCTCTGGTGGTTAACCACCTGCCCGGCACCATGCATATTTCGTCCAAGGAATGGACGGATTCCTGGCGTCCATTTCTGGGGCGACTGCTGGATTTACACAAAATGCTGGAACGGCGGATGATCGTTGGGATTGTGGGACCACCCGGGTCGGGTAAATCCTTTCTGGCGGAGCAAATCGCCTGGTTGGCATCGCGTGGCTGCATTCCGGGGGTAATGGCGACGGCACTGCCGATGGATGGCTTTCACCACAACCGAGAATATCTCGAACACCATCACCAGCGGCTGCCATCGGGAGAATCCATGAGTCTGCTGGAATGCAAAGGCTCCCCCTTCACCTACGAGGTGGAGGGCCTGCGGCAACACCTGCAACAGTTGCGTGAAATGTTGCCCATGATGACCTGGCCCGGATACGACCGGCAGACACACGAAGTGGTTCCGGAAGAACATCGCATTCCGGCGGCGATCAACATGGTGTTGGTGGAGGGCAACTATTTGTTTCTGGACCGGCCACCCTTCAAGGGGATCGGCGAATTTTTTGACCTTAAAATCTATGTGGAAGCGCCGGCACCGTCCATCATGGGCAATCTGATGGAGCGGCATATTCTGGGCGGACGCTCCATGGAGGCCGCCAAAGACTGGGTCAAGCGGGTGGACTTGCCCAATGCCCGGCTGGTGGAGTCCACCCGGTCGGTGGTGGATGTGGTGGTGCAGCGAGATCAGCAGGATCGCATGTCCGCGGTCATCTGGAAGAATCAGGCGGTTCGGGCATAATAGCAAGCCGCGCGCGGTTGGTGGCGTACGGCGATCCGAGTGCCCCCGTGGAAGGACTTTTACTGGAGTTGACAATGCGCTTTACGAAGATGCACGGGATAGGCAATGATTACATCTATGTGGATGTATTCGAAAACGAAGTGACCGCGCCGGAAGAGCTGGCCGTGAAAATATCCGACCGCCATTTTGGCGTAGGCGGCGATGGCCTGATCCTCATCGGCCCTCCCACTCCGGAAGGACTGCTGCAAAACGCGCAGGTGCGTATGCGCATGTTTAATGCCGATGGCAGTGAATCGGAAATGTGCGGCAATGGTGTGCGGTGCCTGGCAAAATATGCCTATGATCATCATATTTCACGGGCCAATCCCATGAAAGTGGAAACCGGACGGGGCGTGCTGACGCTGGACCTGTGGATTCAGTACAATCGGGTGAATCAGGTGACGGTGAACATGGGTCAGCCAATTCTTAAACCCAGTGAGATTCCAGTGTTGATCAAGGGCTTTGAGCGGCTGGTGGGGCATCCGGCCGAGGCGGCCCTGGGATTGGGCCACATGCCTCCCGGATCGGACTGGATCAAAGCCGCCGGATTGGAAGACGCCATGACCTGTGTATCGCTGGGTAATCCGCATGTGGTGTTGTATTGCAAACATGTCGCACGCATACCGTTGGAACAAATTGGCCCGCTGATCGAAACGCACCCCATTTTTCCGCGCCGCGTGAATGTCCATTTTGTGCAGGTGCATAATTCCGGCGAGGTTACGATGCGCACCTGGGAGCGGGGCAGCGGTATTACCCTGGCCTGCGGTACGGGTGCCGGGGCAGTGTGCGTGGCGGGCGTACTTACGGGAAAGACCAATCGGATTGTTCTGGCCAATTTGCCGGGTGGGCGGCTGGCACTCAAGTGGAATGAGATCGACGGGTGTGTATACCTTACGGGCCCGGCGGTGGAAGTGTTCAGCGGGGACTGGCCGGAGTCGGCATAAAGGAAGATGGTGCAAGGTGGATTTGAAACCGGCTTTTCAAGAGGAATTTCTCCTGGCCATGGCCAGCCTGTATCGCCGGGTGGATGTGGATATTGCCGGTCGGCAGGGCGTCTGCATAGCCAGTGGCCGCTGCTGCCGATTTGAAGAATATGGCCACCGTTTATACGTTACACAGGCGGAATTGATTTATTTTTATGCCGTCTCTCTGAGGCCCGAGTTAGACCCTGCGAAAAACAATTCAGAGGCGCACACCGCAGTCTTGCCACGTACCGCTGGTTTTCCCTTGCCGCTTTACAATGGTGATGGCGAATTTGCGCCCGGATGTCCCTGGCAGGTGCAAGGAATGTGCAGCGCTCGTAGCGGCCGTCCCCTGGGCTGCCGGATATATTTTTGTGATTCCGGCAGCCGCGGTTGGCAAGGCCCGGTGTACGAATACTGGCATCAACAAATCACAGACATGCACGTCGAGTTCGATATTGGCTATAGCTATCTGGAGTGGCGGAATGGACTCGCACTGCTGCGGCGGGCGGAGGATCAGATCACTGATTCGGCTATGGTGGGCGGCGGTCCAGCGGCAGGATGAGTGACCCAAGGTCTAATTTTAGGTGCGAATATGGATCGACTTGAGGAATTGCGGAAGATGCTAGCGGGTGATCCCGGAGATCCCTTTTTGCGCTATGCAATGGCCATGGAGTATGTCAAAGCCGGCGATTCAGGCCAGGCCATCGCCGAGTTTCAACGGCTGATAGCCGATCACCCTGCATATGTAGCGGCGTATTTTATGTGCGGTCGTGCCTTGCGAGATCGTGGGGACAAATCAGCGGCCCACCAGATTTGGCTCCAGGGGATTGCCAAGGCCCGCGAAATCAATGATCCACATGCGGCTTCGGAGATGAGTGAAGAACTTAGCCTTTTAGAATAAAATCATTTCGGTGCCGGTGAGCCAGCCCCGAGGTTACCGGGTCTGGGCCGTATTTAATTCGAGGATGAAATGAAACTGGCTTTTTCCACCAATGCGTATGCTCGTCACAGTCTGGCCACGGCTATTTCCGACATTGCCGGCTGCGGCTACGCCGGTATCGAAATTCTGGCGGACAAGCCGCATTGGTATCCGGATCGTTTCGATGCGGCTGGGGCGGCGAAAATCCGTAAACTCCTGGACAAAAATGGCTTGGCGGTGAGCAATATCAATGCCAACTGTACCTTTGGCTACTGGAAGGATGCTCCTCCGGAGCCTTTTTTTGAACCGTCGCTGATGTCTCCACTAGCCAAATTACGCCGTGATCGTGCCCGTATGATCCGCAATACTATCACGTTCGCTAAGGCTATTGGAGCGGACAACATCAGTATTACCAGCGGCAAAGCACTGCCCACCATGCCGCCGGATAAGGCTCTCCAAACCTTTCGGGAGAGTCTTAAGCCTATTTTGGATATGGCACAAAAGCTTCAGATACATATAGGTATTGAATGTGAACCGGGCTTGCTGGTGGAATGGGCAACGGAACTGCACGATCTTATTACTACATTGGGCAGTCCAATGTTGGGGGCGAATCTGGATATCGGCCATAGCGTGGTGCTCGGTGAAGAGGTTCCCGGCGCGCTGAAGCTGCTGCGCGGGCGTATCTGGAACTGCCACATCGAAGATCTGCCCGGTCGGAAGCATTATCACCTGATTCCAGGCCTGGGAACTTTTGATTTTGGCGCACTGAAACGATCGCTGGACAACATCGGTTATGACCGCTTCGTAACGGTGGAGCTATACACGTATCCAGATCAGCCGAAAGTTGCCGCCAGAAAAAGCATCACCCATTTGCGTAAGGTGATGGCGTAGTGCCACCACAGCCAGTTTGGCTAG
>JABEVA010000038.1 GCA_013044065.1 Phycisphaerae bacterium | reverse complement strand
GTGAAGCGGGGTGATGCCCGCAAAGCCAAGGGCCCCTGTCGGTATCACGTTGAAGCAAGAGGTGAGGCTGATCCGCCTGTCCTGCTCCGGCAGGACGATTACGGAACTCCGAAGGCCGAGCCAAGGCGGAGACTGTGCCACCCGGACAAACCGTCGTAAAGGGACGGGATAAAGCCGGGCGGAAGACAGATACCGAGAGAGCCGGATGCGGGAAATCCGCTCGTCCGATTCGATGAGGGGGGACTCAACGTTTGACCGCACAGGTCGCTGTCGGTTACGTTGAGTCCTCTACTCTACCCGGAAGATTCCATACGTATAATTTCCTGAGCCAACTCCGCGTAATCCGCGGCTCCGGCACTGTTGGGGGCATATCGAAAGATGCTCTGGTTGAAGCTGGGGGCTTCCGCCAGCTTAATGTTTCTGCGAATTTGGGTTTGAAAGACCTGGGCGTGGCTCCAGGGATGGTCGGATCCGCGGGCCTGTTCAAGAAACACTTTCACTTCATTGGTTACTTCACCGCTTAAACGTGGAGTAGCCTCGTACTGACAAAACAGCACTCCGGAAATGGACAGAATTGGATTAAAATTTTCGCGTACCATGGCGCAGGTTTCCATGAGTTTGGCCATACCCTGCAAGGCCAGAAAATGGGCCTGAAGCGGAATAATAACCTCCGTGCACAGGCACAGAGCGTTGAGGCTTAGCAAGCCCAGCCCCGGCGGACAATCGATGAGGCAATAATCGGCCCGGATCGGGTCGATTTCCACCATGCTTTTGAGTCTGGTCTGGCGGTGTTCCATGTTCACCAATTCAACTTCGGCACCGGCGAGATCGGTGGTGGCGGGCGCGACATAAAGATGTTGATCGACCCGTATCAAGGCTTTTTTAAGGGGTACGTCCAAGGTGAGCACCTGATAGGTGGAAGTGGTGATATCTTTCGGTTCCAGCCCCAGATGAAAGGAAAGGTTCGCCTGAGGGTCCATGTCAATTAAAATGACTCTCTTATTGGCCGCGGCCAGAGCCGCTCCTAAATTCACCGTGGTGGTCGTCTTTCCGACGCCTCCCTTTTGATTAAACAGGGCGATAGTTCGCATGGTATGGTGTCCGTCGGGTGAGGCTTGATCGCCCCCGGCCAAGCCGGGAGCGCGCTGCCGCAATCTTTTTGAAAGTTTAATTTAAAATCCGGGGATTCGGAAGTGTGCGTTGATTTTGGGCGGTTCGTGGTCAAGGGTTTGTCGGTGCCGCGGCGAGCATTGCCGCAGTGTCCGCCGCCCCGCCGCTCTGGGGAGCTCAACTACCGCGATAACGCCGGAGAAGCCAGGAAGGTTTGAATAGTGCTGCCTTGGCGTGAGAGAGTGATTTTAACACAACCGACTTGCCGTACCGCATAGATTCTCGAGGGGACAGGCCGCAGCAGACGCTGATCTGCGTGGAAAGCGGTGGCCACTTCACCGGAGAGAATCAAACTCGTCGGATCAAGCCTGCGCAAAGCCGCAAGCATGGGGGCGTGAAGCCTTCCCGGACCCGTCAATACCACGGTGGCGGCTCGAATTCCGTGAGCCGCCAGCATTTGTACTACCGCTGGATTTTCTGTGCGGTCCAGAAACAACACCTGCGGGCGATGGCAAGCGGCCAGGAGCAAAATGCAGCCGCGCATCCCGGTGGGGGCCTGTGCGGGCAGATTCCGGGGCGGCCAGAGCACGCGGCACGAGATGCTGCTGCCGATACGCAAAATGTTGCCGGAGGACAAACCATGCACTTGAAGCTTTAAATCGGCCAGGCTGGCGAAAAAGCGGCGGTGACTGGCCGTGGTGGCTGCAAAATGAGCATCGCAATAATCTGTGAACACCGGCGCATGACCACACCTTGATGCCAACATGCCAATGGCGCTGGCGTGCGCCGGATCAATGCGTCCGGCAATGCAGGCGTTGAGTTGTTCTATGCCACGGTGGTGCAACAGCGAAGCCATTTGGCCGGCGAGAAAATGCGGTGAGCCCAGCGATCCGCAGTTTATCGCCGCCGCGCTGCCATCCGGGCCGGTGATAATGGCTGCATTGCCGCTGCCGGCGGATGTCACCCAAATGTCGACGGAGCGATGGGGCTGGGTGATTGCATACCAGCCCGCCAGCAGTGCGGTAGCTCCCACGCCTAAAATCATCACCGTGGCGCGGGATAACCCCAGGCGTCGCCGCATCATCCACAACGCAATGGCCGCGTAACAAAGCACCACATTCCACCACGGCCCGGAGCGCACGTTAATGACACTGCCCGGGATGGCGGCCAACTGCCGCACCGTGTAGATCATGGAGAATACCACCGGATAAAACGCCGTGGCCACGGCCGCAGCCAGGGGCGGCCAGACCAACACCGCCAATAATTCCAGCAAGCCGGCGACCAGAGCCAGCGATACCAACGGCAGAAGAATAAGGCCGCTGATGATTGCCAGCGGCGTGATCTGATTGAAGCGATATATCGTCAGCGGGACCGCCATGATGGTGCCGATGGCATTGGCCGTTATCACCGCGCATATCCAGTGCTTGATATGCAAGCGTGCATACGACCAGCGCGTGTTGGCGGCGCGGGCGAGATCGCCCTGACGTTGGAGCCACTGGCCAAACACCGCCCGCTGAAAGCGTGTGCCCAACACCACCAGGCCCACGGTTACGGCAAAGGTAAGTTCAAAAGGCACGCCGGTGATGGCTGCGGGTGTCCTAAACAGTACCACAATCGCCGCTGCCGCCACAATGTTGAGAATTTCCACCGGCCAGCCCAGCAGCATGGTGATGAAGACCATCACAATCGCCACCGTGGCCCGCACCACCGGCGGCCCACACGGTGTGGCCAGCATATAGACCACAATCACCAGCATGGCCACCAAGGCTCGATACCGGGGCCGACGGATAAAAAACCGCAGCAGCAACCATATAGCGCCCGCAATGATGACCACATGGAGGCCGGAAAGGGCCAGTAGATGGGCGGCTCCGCTTTGCGAAAAGTGCCTGGCGACCCGCCGAATCGATGGATCGCGATAGCCGAGCAGCAGGGCAATATTGCTAAAGGCGGCGCGGGTGTGCCCGCGTTGTGCCCAGAGCAGACGCCGGCGCAGCCGCAGGCGTAGCCAATCCAACCACCCGGATAATGGCAACAGGCTTTGCCGGGCGGAAAGAATGTGGAGCTCTCTCGAATGTCGCGCGGAAATGGAAGCCAGGATGCGATACGTACTTAAGTAATGGCGATAATCAAACGTACCGGGGTTCACCGCTCCTGGGGGGTGACTGATCCAGGCTGTTATCTGTACTTGCTGGTTATTGCGCAGGCCGGGCAGAAACCCGGGTATGCGTACGATGACATTTCCAGTCACGCGGTGCCAGCGGCCATGGGCATGTGCGGCCAGCAGCCTGGCGATAAATGTAGTCGATGGACCAGTGGCGCTGTACAAGGCCCGCCGGCCCACCGGTTGGCTGAACTTCGGGGCACTGATGATTAACATGCGCGCGGTGATCAGGGATTGGCCATGCGGGGGCAAATAGAGGGCGATATTCCGGCTGGAAACCTGTTGCTGATTCACCTGCCATACACCCACGCCGCCTGCCCCAATGGCCACGGCCAAGAGTACATTGCGCAAGGCATTTATACCCCGGCGATGTACCAACATCGCTCCCACGCAAGCCAGCCAGACCGTTGCCGCCACAGCCAGCGAGATCCGGGCCGACCACGGGGCCACCATGCCCAGGCATATCCCGGCGACAAAAATAACGGCGGCGGCAACCAGCGGCTGTGGCCGGCGGATCGGCGGTGTTATATCTTGGCTGCCTTCAGAAATCGTCAATCCTCAAAAGTGCGGCCTGCAACACCAGCGCCCAGATTCCCTAAAATCTTAGGTCGGCCCAAGTTACTCCATAAGTCGGCTGCGTCAAGACCAAATGCCGTCGATGTCTCCCATGGTACCATCGAGGGTTAAATCCAGCATGCCGCCAACTCTCAGCGAACCGGTGTCTTGAGGATGAAAGTTTATCGAGAGCGGTGGAGAGCCGCGTTCCTGGCGCATCGCGGCTGAAGAACAAGGTCAGGCAGGCCAAGCTGCTTGATGTCAAATGCGACTCAAGACGAGGCTCGAATGACGGCAGTAAACCGACATGCGACGCGGTGGGAAAAGGACTGCGGAGTGACGGTGCGCGTGAAAAAGTTGGGCGTGCTGCGAAGAATTAACGCGAAGGTGGCCCCAATGGGGGCCTTGGCGTAAACCCCCTTACGTGCCAAGAATCCTTGCAAATACAATCGGATTCGCTACCATGCACCTTGAGGCGTCGATGCCGTGCGGGCGTAATTCAGCGGTAGAATGCCAGCTTCCCAAGCTGGACGTCGTGGGTTCGAATCCCATCGCCCGCTTTTTAGGTGGTTCAGGCAATGATTCAGGCGGATGGTTGATGTCCAAAGATAACACGGTTGCACAATTGGCGGGTTGTGGTGTGGTGGCGGTGGTTCGCGCTCCGGATAGCCAGATGGTTTTGCCGCTGGCGCAGGCTTTGGCCCAGGGCGGTGTTACCAGCATCGAAATCACCATGACCACGCCCCATGCGGTGGAGGTAATTTCTAAACTCTCCGATGTCCTGGGCGATAAAATTCTCCTGGGCGCGGGAACCATACTGGATGCGGCCACGTGCGCCGATGTCATTCATGCCGGGGCTCGCTTTGTGGTTTCGCCGATTCTTGATGCGGCGGTGGTGGATATTACCCGGCGGCTTGGGGCGGTCAGCATTCCCGGTGCCTACACGCC
>JABEVA010000298.1 GCA_013044065.1 Phycisphaerae bacterium | reverse complement strand
GCGTCCAGGCGATACCATTGGCTGGCACCGCGATTTTTCCAAGGCCCGATTGGCGGCGGCCCGGTTGCAGCAACCTCTGCTGGTCGATTTGTGGGCTTCCTGGTGCTATCCATGTCGGGTGATGGAGCGGCGGGTATGGTCGAGCCGGGCGGTGCATAAGCTGGTGGAGAAATCATTTATTGCAGTGGCCGTGGATATGGATACACCCGCTGGCAAAAAGCTGGCACTGCGCTGCGGGGTGCGGACCATTCCGGCGATTTTGATCATAGATGCGGCGGGGCAGGTGCGGGATGTTTCCACCACCATGAACAAAAACCAGACCCTGCATTTTTTGGGGAGGAGTCTGCGGCGGTTGGCACACGGTGCTCCTTGAGGAAGCCTAAAAAACGAATTTGCTTTTGCCCGGTCCCTTATGAGGAAACGCGAGTAAGTTATCCGACGGCGGCAATGGCTGCGGCGTAGTTAGGCTCTTGGGCGATTTCCGGCACCAGTTCCGTATAGCGCACCACGCCGTTGACATCGAGTACCAGAACCGCGCGGGCCAGCAGGCCGGCCAGAGGACCATCGACGATGAAGAGGCCGTAAGTTTTTCCAAATTCCGGATGGCGAAAGCCGGAAAGCACATGCACGTTTTTAATACCCTCGGCCAGGCAGAATCGCTTGGTGGCAAAGGGCAGATCCTGAGAAATGCAGAGCACTGCGGTGTCGGGCATTTTGGCCGCCTCGGTATTGAATTTGCGTACCGACATTGCACAAACTGATGTATCTAAGCTTGGAAATATATTGAGCACAACCGTTTTGCCGGCGAAATCCTTGAGATGTACAGCGGACAAATCCTGGCGAGTCAGGGTGAAGTTCGGGGCCGTGGTGCGCACCGCCGGTAATTCGCCCGTGGTATGACAGGCCCCGCCCTTGAAAGTGATATTGGCCATGAAGATTCTCCTTTTGTGTGAAGCACTATTGCCAGGATATTGTGCCCGAAAATTTAGCCGATTGCCAGCACGGCGCGAAACCGAGCCTGGTTGCTCAACATCCGGGCATACGCCTCGTTGGCTTTTTCGAGTTCAAATCGTTCCACCATCGCGGTCACTCCGGTTAAAGCAGAAAACTCCAGCGTTTCCTGCGAATCCATACCGTCGCCGCTGGGCCAGCCGAGGATGGTCTTATTTTGGGCAATAAGTTGCAGGGAAGTAACCTCAATAGGATCACCGCTGACGCCAACCATCACCAATTGACCATGCACACCCAGGCCGTTGACCAGAGATGCCGTGGATTTGGCATCCGGTGCGGTGGCCAGAATAACCCGTGCTCCGCCGAGCTTGGTCAATTCTTCCGCCGCGGACGCTTTGGATGCGTCAATGTAAATATGGGCTCCCAGACGTGCGGCCAAGTCGCGTTTGCTTTCCGAGTTGGATATCGCCACCGTTCGAAAACCCATTTTACGGGCATACTGCACGCCCAGGTGGCCTAACCCACCGATGCCCGCAATGGCCACCAGATCCCCCCATCGGGCACCGCTGTTACGCAGGGCATTAAAGGTAGTGACGCCCGCGCACATCAGCGGAGCTGCCTCCAGCGCATCGAACTGGCGCGGAGCTAAGGCCAAAGCTTCCTCGCCCACCACCATGTATTCGGCGTATCCACCATCGAAGGTCAAGCCCGCCACTTTCGCATGCTTGCAGGTGATGAAATCACCGTGGCGGCAGTTGTCGCAAGTAAAACAATGGCCGCCATGCCAGCCCACGCCCACGCGATCACCAGGTTTCCACCGTGTTACCCCCGGTCCAATGGCATCAATCCATCCGATGATCTCATGGCCCGGTGTTCGCGGATACTTAATGCCAGGAAAAAGACCCTCTTTAACAAACATATCACTGTGGCAAATTCCACAGGCCTGCACTTTAATTCGCACGTGCCCGGAGGTTGGCTCTGGAACGGGCAATTCCCGCAGTTCAAAGTTTCCTTTAGCTTTGATCACCTGCATGGCACGCATAGTTTTCATAAGGAAGCCCCGTTTTAGTTTTACGCTTATACCCTATAGTCCGATGGGGTGCGGGTACGGCCACCACGGTTCGCCGCCGTAGGTGCGGCCCGTGTCGTACGCCATGTACCGTGGATTATAGGCATGATATTGGGTCGGTGCCAGTGGGCCTGGCCTAAGCTTTTTTCCCTCAGGGCCAGGGCGATGCAGGTACGGCACGAAGGCCTATGGCCAAGCACCGCCGCTTTGCCCAAGCTCCTCTCCCGCACAGCGTTCGGCGAGACCTATTCCTTGAGCTGTCCCGATCTCGCGCAGGGCTGATCCGTATTCCTGTGGCCGCAGTCCCGCAGGGCCTTTCGCGTCCGTGTAACCCCAGTGGCATTCGGTCTGGTGGCGTGCGGCAGGGTCTCCGTAGTGATCGTTGGGCACACCGAGCGAATTTGTTTTATATCGGGCAAGCCGATACCATTTCAGAAACGGCCGGCCAATGGCCGTGGTGCCTCGCGGGAGTATCTATGACCATGGTGAATCGCGGTTCTTCGCCAGGACCGGAACAACTGACCACTTCGCGGAAAGCTCTGGAGATTAATCTGGATCGGCGCCGCTATGGCACGTTTGCGGAAATCGGTGCCGGGCAGGAAGTGGTGCGCTGGTTTTTTCTGGCGGGCGGGGCCTCCGGCACCATCGCCAAAAGCATGAGCGCGTACGACATGTCGGTCAGCGACGCGATTTACGGCAAGTCGGAACGGTATGTGAGCCGAGCCCGGCTGCAGAGCATGCTGGATTACGAACATGCCCTGAACCTAAGCCGGCTCAATGACCTTCGCGGCGATACCACCTCGTTTTTTGCTTTTGCTGATACGGTGGCCGTGCGCGGCTTTAATTCCAGCCGCGAAGGCCATGGCTGGATGGGGGTAAAATTTCAGGCCCATCCGCGCGATCAGGACAGCCAGATTATTTTGCATGTGCGGACGCTGGATACGGAAATAAGCCAGCAGCAGGAAGCTTTGGGCATCGTTGGAGTCAACCTGCTTTACGGGGCATTTTTCTACCATCACGAACCGGAATTGCTGCTCAAATCCCTGCTTGATGGTTTGTCCTCAAGCCGGGTGGAAATCGACATGATTGAATTTTCGGGCATCGAATTCCGCAGCGTGGATAATCGCATCATGAGTTTGCGCCTGGTGGAAAGCGGGTTAAGTGATGCGGCCATGTTCGGCCCGGCGGGCGAGGTGCTCCAGCCGTCGGAGGTGTTGCACAACCGTCCGATTCTGGTGGAGCGCGGCAGTTTTCGACCCGTAACCCATGTTAATATAGATATGCTCAACAGCGCCCGGGAGCAATTCATCGGCGATATCGGACCGGGTGCGGAAAAGCCCGTGGAACTCATGGAAATCACGATGCGCAACTTGATGGTGGCGGGCGATATTGATTTACGGGATTTTCTGGCGCGGGCGGAAACCCTGGCGGCCTGCGGCAAAACCGTCTTAATTTCCGACTATTTTGAATTCTACCGTCTGACGGCTTTCGTGGCCCGTTATACCAAGCAACCGGTCGGCATTGCCATGGGGGCATTGAGTCTGATGGATCTTTTCGAGGAGAAATACTACAAAGATCTGGAAGGGGGAATTTTGGAATCGTTTGGCCGACTCTTCAAAAATGAGCATCGGCTGTACATTTACCCGTTGCTCGACCCGGCCACGGGAACGTTAATTCGCGTGGAAAATTTCACTGTTAAGCCGGATCTGGCCAAGCTGTATGGTTATCTGGTGGATCGCGGCTTTATTCGACAGCTCGGCAAGTATAATGAAAGCTACCTGCCCATCTTCTCTCGTGATGTGCTGATAAAAATCAAGGCCGGGGATGATTCGTGGCAAACGATGGTGCCGGAAGTGGTGGCGGAAATTATCAAAAAACGCGGACTTTTCGGGTATCACGCCAGGTAGATTCACGTTCCCGACGCCCTTATACACAGATGCGCTGCCAGCGGCTGTGGCGATAGGCGAGATAATTAAATACGGCGCGATAATTTAAATCCACGACCACGGCGATCCAGACGGCGGTGAGGTTTTTGGCCGGCGTATGGTGCGGCCATATCACCAGCAGCATCAGCGCCAGCACGCCCAGGCGTACCAGCAAGACCCCGGTGATGGTGGAAATCATCGGTAACACGGTTTCGCCGGCGCCTTTGAGAGCTCCGGAGAACACGATGGCCAGGGCAAAGCCGGGTTGTGCCAGGCCCGCCAGAATCATCGGCCAGAAGCCCACCTGAATCACGGGCGGGGAATGAACGATCAGATCCAGCATGAATGTTGGACAAATGACCATCGGCAGAGCCAGAAGCGTCATGGTAATCAGCGCCAGCCACGCGGCAATATGGCCTGCCCGCCTGGCTTCGGCGGGCTTTTTCGCACCCAGATACTGGCCCACCAACGTGGATGCGGCAATGCCAAAACCAAAGCCCGGCAAAAACGATATCGACTCGATGCGCAATACCGATACGTGTGCGGCCAGGGTATAACCATGCGGGTCGGTCCGGGCGTTGATGACAAACACCACAATCAGGAATTGGCCACCCCACAGCAGAACACCTTCGACCCAACTGGGCATCCCGATTTTTAACACCCGCTGGAGAACATGGGGAACAATGCGCAGATGACGCATTTGCAGGTGGAGTTTGCGTTGGCCGGTAAATAAAATCACGCTGGTACACACGCCCCCCGTCAGATACGCCAACAGCGTGCCAAAGGCATCTCCGGGCAGGCCCCACGCCGGCGCGCCCAGCCAGCCGTAGGTGAACGCTGTGGAAGCCACGCCATTGATCAGCATGACCATGAACATGATACGCATGGGGTTGACGGTATCACCGGCACCGCGAATTGCGGCCATACCGATCTGCGATGCGGTTTGCAGGCTGATAGTGATAAGCATGATGCGCAGATATTGCTGGGCAAAGGCCGCGGCCTGCCCGGTCAGGCCGCAAAGGGCAATGACCTGATGGGCAAATATAAACATGACCACAGCGGTGAGCACCCCGACGAGAAAAGCGGCCGACACGCATGTGCCGGCCACACGATTGGCCACCCGGGTGCGGTTGGCACCGATGGATCGGGCGACAATGGCCGTAGCCCCCACGCCCAGAGCGGCGGTCATCAGACCCGCAAACCATTGCAGATAGGTCATCAGGCCGACGGCGGCGGTGGCGGATGCGATGGTGTTGGCGGTGCCGCGTATGTGGCCGGCAATGACCGTATCGGTAAGGCCGATGATAGCGTTAAGCACCTGTTCGCCAATGGCCGGCATGGCGAGTCGTAAAACGGTTCGCGTTGAAACGGGTTGCCGCGTCAGGCTGGAAGGCCTGCGATGGTGCGGGTCGGTTACGGGCAGGGTCGGCTGGGCCAGGGCTGCGGCCTGGCCTTCTTCCCATTCGGGATAATCGGTGGTTTGGGATGATTCTGAGGCCAACTAAATTCCTTCCGTTTTGGCGTAGCCACATTCGGCGGCTTGATGCCAAGGTGATAAGATTGTATCCGCGGACGGGGTGGATGGGGGTAACGGCGCGGTCTAAGGGCCGCGAGGCGGCGCTTCCGCCGAAACTTCCGGCTGCGCCGCCTTTGCTTTCTACGCGCCTGTTGGGCTCGCCGCGCGGCCTTGACCGAAAGATCGAGCAGCGTCTCAACCAGCTTGGGCTTGACCAGCTTATGGAGCTCGCGGCACAGCGTGTTATGGCCAGGCACTTTCTTCAGGCCAATGCCAGTCAGCCACTCCGGGCAATCGGCCAGCAGTGCCGTCAGGCTACAGTGACTTTTCTTCTGCTGCTCGCGGACGTCGCCCTACGAGTTTCTCGAAATTGCTCATGGTACTGTTAGACGGGTTGGGGTATGGATCGAGAGCATTTTACTTGCCGGGCTAAACGTGCGAAAATACCGGGCCTAAAATAATGCGGAACTTGGCCGCAGGCTGTGGCCCAAAATAAAGGATTTTTAATGACCCACCCATCACCCCTTGCCGCGAATAATCAAGCGACCGCCGGACGGCCCGGTCAAACCGGCAGCGCCACGGCTGCCCAGGCGAGTCCGAGTGCGGGTGGCAGGCCGGGGTTGCGGCGGCAGTTTATTTCGTTTGCTTTTTACAAGCTTTTGCCGGAATTTCGCCGCCTTCCCGCCGACCGCCAAAGCACCATGCTGGCAGACTTGGTAAAACTGGTGCAAGCCAATAATCCGCAGGATATGCTGCTGCTCCATTACAGTTGCGTGGGGACCCGCCCGGATGTGGACATGATGTTCTGGAAAATCAGTTATCAACTGGAACACCTTCAGGAATTCGCCGCGGCGATCAACCGGCTGGAGATAGGCGGATATCTGAACAGTCCGCACAGTTACCTGGCGCAAAGCAAACGCAGCACGTATGTGGATAAAATTGATCCCGCCCATGATGATGCGCGCACGTGCATTATTCCGGGTAAACGCAAATATCTGTTTGTTTATCCGTTTGTGAAAACCCGGGAATGGTATCTGCTAAGCAAGCCCACGCGGCAGGGGATTATGGATGAACACATTGCCGTGGGAACCAGATACGCTTCGGTCAAACTCAACACCACCTACAGTTTCGGGCTGGATGATCAGGAATTTGTGGTGGCGTTTGAAACGGATTCGCCGGATGATTTTCTGGATCTGGTGCAGGAATTGCGGGAAACCGAAGGCAGTCGGTTTACCCTCCGCGACACGCCCATTTTTACCTGTGTTCAAACGCCGATGGAAACGTTGGCGGGGCAACTGGGGCGGCTATAAATGGGGGCGCAAGCAGAGACGGGAGTCGGGAGTGACGACGACGATTCACCGTCCCGACAGGCACCGGGATAAACTCCGGTCACAAAGTTGGCTATAACAAGGTGATGAGGATAGGTGAAAAAAAGAGGGGATGCCTCAAAATGCGAATGAGACCGACGGATGTATCCGCCGGCAGTTAACG
>JABEVA010000037.1 GCA_013044065.1 Phycisphaerae bacterium | reverse complement strand
GAGGCCGCCTGGCCAACCGAGGCCGCCTGCAACTTTAAGGAATGTGCTACGTTCCCCTAGTAGGTATGTCGCTTGGGACTCAAGTTAGTGCTAGGCCGTATGCTGCTGGACAATAACACGGTCTCACCACGCGGTGGAACGTTGGTTTAAGGATGTTGGATTGAGGATTACCAGACCATGAAAAACGCCAGTTTATTGAATCACTCCCGCCGGCCGCTGCACGGTTTTACGCTGGTGGAGCTGTTGGTGGTCATAGCCATTATAGCGTTGCTGATAGGTCTGCTGCTGCCGGCCTTGGCGGCGGCGCGACAAAGGGCCGAGCAAATTGCCTGTCAGGCTAACCTGCATAGTTTGGGCCAGGAATTTCAGGAGTATCTGCAGGAGGATAGCAACAATATTTTTCCAGTTTCGCCGATGATGCCCACCGTGAATTCCTCCATCACGACCGATCAGGGTATTGTGGTCATTAATCCGCCGCCAATTCAATGCGTCATTGGCAAGGTGCAACCACCGGCCACCATTCCCACACCCAATTGGGTGCCGCCGATCAACGACCATGGCAAGCCGGCGGCGTGGTTATGTCCGGCGGATATCAATTCCTTCACGCCCGCCGGCTCTTCAACGACCTATCCCTCTTATTTTGCTGCGGAAGGGACCAGTTACCAATACAACATGGGTCTTTCCGGCGATGTTATTCAGAATTGGAAAATAGGGCCGCCCAACCACACCATTGATGTCTACCAGTTGCTTTCCGCGGCGGGCACGTGGGTTTTGGCGGATATGTATCCATTTCATGGTCCGGCGTGGCAGCCTACATCCGCCAATGTTTTATTCGCGGATTGGCATGTCGGTACGGCTCAGGATATCACCCAGGTAAACGGTGCTACTTCCCAACCGGCACCCACTTGGCATTAAAAACAGACCGGCTTAACTTAAAGGATCTGTATTATGTCCCCAATTGCAACCATGGACCGACTCAAAAAATTGGCCCGCGAAAAACGCTCCCTGATCGTATTGGGCGTGCTGGTGCTGGCCATTCTGGCGGTGTACGGACACATGCTCTTGAGCAGGCCGGTGCGGGCCGCTGGTCTTTCTCCGGAGGTGGCTAAAATTATGGCGCAAAATGCCGGTAAACCCCTGCAATTTCCCATGTTTCATCCCGGCCACCATTTTAATCGCTCCGCCTGGCGAACCATGACTCCGGCGCAGCGGCGGGCTATGTGGCAGGACCGCCGCGCCCATTTTGAGGCCTTTCTGTTGGCCTTTGCCCGCGCCACTCCGGCCCAGCAACAGGCGGTGGTGCGCCAAATGAAGGCCCGCTTTAAGATGATGCATGCCAAATGGAAGGCCGCCCATCCACAAAATGGCGGCAATGGGCCGGGGCACGGCCATGGTCATGGCCCAGGTGGTAATTTCGCCGCCCGGCTTCCGCAGATGATGGCCCGCGGCCTGGCCAGTGGAAACCCGCAGATGCATGCGGCGATGAATCAGTTTTTTATGGCCATGCACAACACCCGATAAGCGTGGAACGTGGCCGCTTGCACAACCCTCGCCAGACGGAACAGATTCTGCTAAACTCTTGCCCGATGAAAAAGCGGAAACTTGACAATATCACCTACAAACAAGCGGGTGTCGATATCGACGCCGGCGATGAAATGGTCGACCAGATAAAACACCTCTGCGCCCGGACGCATGGGCCACGGGTGCTGGGAAAATATGGAGCCTTCGCCGGTCTTTTCCGGTTGGACTTTAACGAAAAGCTCTTCGCCCGCAACTATCGTGAGCCGGTCCTTATTGCCTGTACTGACGGAGTGGGTACGAAAATAAAAATCGCCGCCCAGATGAAAAAGTACGATACCGTGGGCATTGATTTGGTGGCCATGAGTGTTAACGATCTGGTGGTGCAGGGCGGGGAGCCTTTATTTTTCCTTGATTATCTGGCGGTGCATAAGCTGGATCCGACCATTGCCACGGAAATGGTCAAGGGCGTTTCTGATGGTTGCGTGGAAGCCGGAGCAGCGCTGCTGGGCGGCGAAACTGCGGAAATGCCGGCGGTCTACGCACCGGGCGAATTTGATATGGCCGGCTTCGCCGTGGGCGTCGTTGAACGAGACAGAGTTTTGGATGGTTCGGAGGTCAAGCTTGGAGATAGCGTCATTGGTTTGGCCAGCAGCGGCATCCATTCCAATGGTTATGCCTTGGTGCGGAAAATATGTTTTGACCAACTCAAACTCTCTCCGGGTGATTTTATTGAAGAATTCAAATGCACGCTGGGTGAAGAACTGCTTAAGCCAACACGAATTTATGTTAAATCCGTCTTGGCTTTGCTGAAAAGATACCGGGTGAAGCATGTGGTCAGGGCGATGAGCCATATTACCGGGGGTGGTTTGCCGGGCAATCTGCCGCGTGTATTGCCGGATGGTTTGGGTGTGCGGCTGCGCCGAGATGCCTGGACCGTTCCGCCAATTTTTACCTGGCTGGCTAAAAATGGACCCGTGGATCAGCAAGAAATGTTCAACGTGTTTAACATGGGCATCGGGTTTTGCATCGTGGTAAGGCCGGATTACGCCAAGCCCATTATGGCCCACCTGCGGACGTTGGGCGAAACACCCTATCTCCTGGGTAAGGTTAAAAAGGCGGATGGTGCCAATCAGTTTGAATGGAACTGAACCCAATTACTGGGTGGGGACGCCGGCCCTGATCAATGGCCGATCGGATAACCGTCTTTGATGGTGCGCAGCAAAATGCAAGCGCAGGCTTGCGCGTCGGACTGGGCATCATGATGGTTAAGCGGAAAATTCAGTTTGCGGCATACTGCGTCGAGGGTGTGGCGGGGTAAATCGGGCCAAGCCCATTGGGCGGCCTGCACCGTGCATACAAATCGATAGGGCGGTGGCTTGATGCGATAAAATCGGCAGCAGGCCTGCAGCACTTCCCGGTCAAACGCCGCATTGTGGGCGGCGAGCATCGGCGTGTCGCTGCAGAAACTACGGATATCAGGCCAATGTTCGGCGAAGGTTTTGGCCGAGGTGACATCGGCCTCGGATATGCCGTGTAGGTAGGTGAATACAAAATCACCAGGCGGTGGTTGAATAAGGGCAAACCACCGGTCCACAATTGCCCCGTCAATAACCTTGATCATCGCCAGTGAACAAGCGCTGTGTCGCTGGTAGTTGGCGGTCTCAAAATCAATGGCGGTGAAGTTTATCATGCACGCTTTCCGTTTGACTTCCTGTTCTGGGCCTTCGCTCGGCAGTTAGGCCGCCGTTGGCGAATACTCCAGCGACGGGCATTATAATCTTGTCGGCGGTACAAGTGAAAGCTCAACATCGGGTAGACCGGACGGTGGGACGCGACCCGTGCAGTCAAAGGGGCGGCGGTCAGCCGATGATGAGGGTGGGTTTAACCGGCAGAACACCGAGTTTACAATGTACGGTCGCGAAGGCTACCATCGCGACAGGAACCTTATTAAAAAGTGGATGGTCGATAAGTCCTGGAGCGAAGCGTTGTACCAAAAGCGCGGACTGCGGCCATCACGCCCCCGGGCAATAAACGGTGCTAGAATTCGTTTATGTTCCTGTTGACCGGTTGTGTTACAGGGTCTTTTTAAAGGAAATCGGGATGACTGACTCCGCACCACTTGGCACGCCCATCTCCCCGTTTATTAAACCGCCCTCCATGGCTGGTCGACCCAATGTAACCGGCTCGGATTTACAAGCCGTGGAAGAATTGGCCAGAGCTTATCGCAACATGTGTGAGCAACTGGGCAAGGTCATTGTGGGCCAACATGAGGTGATTGAGCAGGTGGTAACGGCGATGTTCTGCCAGGGGCATGT
>JABEVA010000297.1 GCA_013044065.1 Phycisphaerae bacterium | reverse complement strand
GCTGTGTGTTATTGTACGCTAGTGGATCAGCCAATGCGTGGTGCTCAAGGACAACACCTGCCCCCAATTACTCCTTTGGACGGGCAACCGGCAAGATGCGGCCGACCGCATCCACAAGGCGATTGTTGAGACCACCGCGGGTGAGAAACGGCTGCTGCCGATCTCCAAGCCTTATGACGGCACCGGCTCCACGCGGCTGGTGCAATTCGACACGCGCCGGCCGGTATACCGCACCCGCGCCGACAAATGCCACATATCGCATGTGGTGGCGGATACTGATTCCTGGGAGCAGAAATTGGCCCAGACTCTTGAGGATATGGAGGAGGTCATCTGCTACGTGAAGAACCAGCGCCTGGGCTTTCAGATTCCCTATTGCCTTGACGGCGCGCAGCACAACTATGAGCCGGACTTCATCGTGCGGTTGGATGACGGCCATGGGCCGGGCGATCCGCTGAATTTGATCATTGAGGTGACCGGCGATAGCGACCGGAAAAAGGCGGCCAAAGTTTCCACGGCCAGGACTCTGTGGGTTCCGGCGGTGAACAACGCCGGCCAATGGGGCCGCTGGGCGCTATTGGAGGTGCAAGATCCGTGGCGGGCTAAGCAGGAGATCAGGGAGTACGTGACTAAAGGCCAGGCCGTCGCCGCGGCCGGCGTACCACGATAGGTGTTTACCGATAAGGCCCAAAAATGTCTGAAATTGATCTTACTCAACACGAAGCCGATGCCCTGGTCGCCATGCCGAAGGTTCCGGTTTCGGAAGAAACGTACACGTACCCCCTCGCCGGCAACTTATCAATCCCGTTGGTATCGAATGATCGCCGCGAGAACTTCTATCTGGATATCTGGCGGTCAGGCATCGTGCTGGCCAAGGGAAGGCATCAGAACCGCGCGAGGAATGTGGTGGTGCTTTTGCGGCTCGATTTCGGTGGTTCACCACACCGCAATCCCGATGGAACGGAGCTACCCTGCCCCCACCTGCACGTTTACAGGGAGGGCTTCGCCGACAGATGGGCAATTCCGGTACCGGGCAATAAATTTGGTAATATAGATGACGCATGGCGATCGCTTGTGGACTTTATGGCGCTATGCACGCTAGTCAGGAACCCGCGGATTAACAGGGGACTCTATACATGATCGCAGGGGCTGAAAATTTGATCGACCGATACGTGGCGTGGCTGCGTGAGAAAACGAAACTGCGCACACTTCAGAAAGACTGGGTAGAGATTACAACACCTTACCTCGACCGCCACAATGACTACCTCCAGATATACGTGCGCGAAAATGATGGAAAAATACTCCTCTCCGATGACGGCTACATCATTGATGACCTGATTCAGTCGGGCTGCAGCCTCGAGAGCCCGAAGCGCCGCCAGTTGCTTAAACAAACCCTTGCCGGATTCGGCATCCAGGAACGGGATCACCATCTGGAGGCGCAGGCCACCGTACACACCTTTCCCATGCGCAAGCACGATCTGCTGCAGGCCATGCTGGCCGTCAACGACTTGTTCTGCCTGGCCGTTCCCATGGTGACAAGCCTGTTTTTTGAAGATGTTATGGCGTGGATGGACGCCGCGGACATTCGCTACGTATCCGGTGCCAAATTTACCGGTAAGAGCGGCTTCGACCACCATTTTGATTTTGTCGTCCCGAAATCAAAGGTGCGGCCCGAGCGGTTTGTCGAAACAGTCAACGCACCCTCCCGTTCCAAAGCCGAATCGCTGGCATTCAAATGGGAAGATACGAAAGAAGCCCGGCCGAGCCAATCAGCGGTATACGCCATCATCAACGATCAGGATACTGCCGTGGCGGAGTCGGTGCTTGAGGCCATGCGTCGTTATGAGATAATTCCCGTCCGCTGGAGCCTGCGCGACCAGGCCGTTAAAGCTCTCGCGGCGTGAGAACCGCGCGGCGTCAATAAAAGACGCGCCGGATGGGAACTGCAGGGTCGCATACGGGCCAAAACGCTAAACGCGGCGGCCGGCGTGCCCAAAAGGCCGGAACGTTGCTTTGGAGATTTTCCATGCGGACACTCGATGACCTGCACATAAAAGAAAATGACCGCCAGGCCATCCGGGAGGCCACGGCAATTTTGCGATCACGGTTTCCAGTGCGACAGGTCGTTCTTTTTGGATCAAAGGCCAGAGGCTCAGACGACGCGCAGTCTGATATTGATCTGCTGGTTTTGACCAGCCGACCGGTACAACAGGAAGAGAAAGACCAGATGACGGATGCCCTTTTTGCCGTGGAGCTGCAACGTGCGGTGGTGCTCAACAAATTGGTTGTGCCGCTGGAACAATGGGAGCAAGGGCTTTATCGCGTGCTTCCCATACATTCCGAAGTGGCCAGGGACGGGGTATTGGCATGAACGACCAGGAAGCCCGCAGGTTGGTGGCCCAGGGTTGGATGGACAAAGCCGAGTTGGCGTTGGCGGCGGCTCGGAGGGATTATGCCGCCGGGGACATGGCTTTGGCGGTTAACAGGATCTACTACGCATGCTTTTACGCGGCCAGCGCCGTGTTGTTAAACGAGGGCCACCAATTCAGCAAACACGCGGGCGTGCGCGCAGCGGTACACCAGCATCTGGTTAATACCAAGCGACTTTCGATGCAATGGGGAAAATTTTATGATCAAGCGTTTGAAGATCGGCAGGAAGCGGATTATCAGGCCCTGACGGTTTTTGAATCGCCGCGAGTGCAGAGCCGAATGGATCAGGCCGCGGCTTTCCTTGTGGAAATGCAGCACCTTTTGAAGGGAATTTAGCATGGCTGCCGGCTCCGGTATCGAATGGACACAATCGACCTGGAACCCGGTTACCGGCTGCACGAAGATCAGCCCCGGCTGCGCGCATTGTTACGCCGAGCGCATGGCCCTGCGCCTGCAGACCATGGGTCAATCCAACTATACCAATGGCTTTAAGTTAACCCTGCAACCGCAGGCGGTCGATTTGCCATTACGCTGGAAAAAACCGCAGCGGATTTTTGTAAACTCCATGAGCGACCTGTTTCACAAGGACGTTCCGCTGCCGTTTATTGGGCAGGTTTTCGACGTGATGGGCCGGGCACCTTGGCACCAGTTCCAGATTCTTACCAAGCGAGCAGAGCGACTTTCCGAAATCGCACCGCAATTGCCCTGGCGGCAAAATATATGGATGGGCGTAAGCATAGAACGGCAGGATTACACGTTCCGTATCGACCGCCTGCGGCGAACGCCGGCCCACATCAAATTTCTGGGTCTTCGGGCAATCGAGTGGGTAAAAATACACATTTTTGGGAACATTCCGCACACATATAGAATG
>JABEVA010000296.1 GCA_013044065.1 Phycisphaerae bacterium | reverse complement strand
GGTTGGGATATTTCGGGACAAGAAATGGTGGCCCGGCTGGCGCATCGCCTGCGTGGTGATCCGGCGCGTGGTTTGACAATTTTTGCGGTAACGGGGACCAATGGCAAGACCACGATCAGTTATCTGGTGCGGGCGATATGCAAGGCCGCGGGACGGGGCTGCGGGCTGATCAGCACGGTGGAAATTGACAATGGTTTTCAGGTGCGGGAGAGCGTGATGACTACGCCGGGGCCGGTGGAACTTGCGGATTTGTTTGCGGAAATGAAGGCCAACGGTGTGAGCACCGTGTCGATGGAGGCCAGCAGCCATGCTCTGGACCAGGGCCGGATGGCAGGCTTTCAGGTGGCGGTGGCAATGTTCAGCAATCTTACCGGCGATCATCTGGATTATCATAAAACGATGGAGAATTACGCCAGCGCGAAAGCCCGGCTTTTTGCATCTTTGTCGGCGGGGTCATGGGCCATTGTGAATGCGGATGATCCATGGTCGTCGCGGATGATCCAGGGCTGCGCGGCGCGGGTGATTCGTTACGGCCTGGATAAGCCGGCCGATTTTAAGGCGGATATTTTACAGATGGACGCGTTGGGCACGACTCTGCGCATTTGTCATCCCGGTGGATCTCCATGGACGATTAGAACGGAATTGGTGGGGCGGCATAATGTTTTGAATATACTCTGCGCGGTGGCGGCGTGTGTGAGTCAAGGTATTGCGGCCCCGGAGATTCAACTGGGTCTGGGGCAAATGCGGGCTGTGCCCGGCCGGCTGGAGGCGGTGGAGGTGGAAGGTAAAAGCCGGCATGAATTGCCGTTTCAGGTGCTGGTGGATTATGCGCATACGCACGACGCCCTGGAAAATGTGCTGCGGGCCATTCGCCCATGGACCAGAGGGCGCATTATTTGTGTATTTGGCTGCGGGGGCGACCGTGATGCCACCAAGCGGCCGAAAATGGCGGCAGTGGCGCAGCGTTTGGCGGATCAGATTATTATTACCAATGACAATCCGCGAACTGAGGATCCGCAGAGCATCATCGCCATGATTTTGGCCGGATTTTCGGCCGAAGCGCGGGCCGCCGTGCGGGTTTGCCCGGATCGGCGATCGGCCATAGAGTCGGCCATAGAGGAAGCCCGCGTGGGCGATGTGGTATTGATCGCCGGCAAGGGCCATGAGCGTTATCAGATTCTGGGCGATGTGAAGCACCCGTTTGATGATGTGGCGGTGGCGCGGGCGGCGCTGGCCGAGCGGTGGACGGCGGTGAACGGGGCGGAGGCGGCGACATGAAACCATGGGGTTTGGACCAGATACGGCGCGTGACGTTAAGCCGGTGGCTCAATAAGTCGCAGCGTAATTTCAGCGGGCGTGTGGTGCATGACCATCGCAATGTGGCGGAGGGGGATTTGTTTGTGGCGATTCGCGGGGCCCGATTTGACGGCCACACGTTTATAGGCCAGGCCATTGCGGCCGGTGCCGCGGCGGTGCTGGTGGATAGTACCCCGGGCGGCGAAGCGATGCGGGCGGCCACAGAAGCGGGCGCGGCGGTGTTGCAGTGCGATCAGAGTGTGCGCGGACTTAATCGCCTGGCGGCCGGCTACCGGCAGGAGATTCGGGCGAAGGTTATTGCCGTGGGCGGATCGAATGGCAAGACTACCACCAAACGCCTGATCGACACGGTGCTGGCGGCAAAGCTTACCGGCCACGCCAGCCCGAAAAGTTTTAATAACAACATTGGTTTGCCGCTGACGCTTTTGCAGGTGGAGCCGCAGCACGAATATGTTGTTTTGGAAGTGGGCACCAACGCGCCGGGCGAAGTGGCCGCTCTGGGCGAAGTGGCGGCACCGGATATTGCGGTGATCACGAGTGTTGGGCTGGAGCATCTGGAACATCTGGGGGACTTAAAATCCATTGCCGCGGAGGAAGCTTCGCTGGTGCGTTTTGTGCGTGATGGAGGGATGTTATTTTTCCCGAATAACGTTCCGGAGTTGACGGAGGCGTTGAAGCTTTCCACTTTGGCCCGGGTCACGGTGGGCGTGGGAGGGTCTGGTGCGGACCTGGAGGCGGCGGAAGTGGTGGAATCGGTCGATGGCTTGAATTTCAAGCTCAATGGGCGCTTGGCGGTTCATGTCCCGCTGCTGGGGCGGCATAATGTCATGAATATCTTGCCGGCGATCGGCGTGGCCCGTCGGATGGGGTTGGCGGATGAACAAATTGTGCAGGGTTTGGGGCAATGCCAACCGGCGCCGATGCGTATGGAGCCGCTGCGGATTAACGGGCACTTTGTGCTTAACGATGCGTATAACGCCAATCCGACCAGCATGGCCGGTGCCCTGGAAACCTTCGGGCGCATTGAACTTGGCACCGTGGTGCGGCAGGGAGTGCGTAGAGCGCGCGGCGCGGAACGTCGGCGCGGCTGCGGGCAACCGCCGCGGCGGGTGGCCATTCTGGCGGACATGTTGGAACTGGGCCAGGCCGGCCCGGAGATGCATGAATGGATTGGGTCGCTGGTGGTGGAGAACCGGATGGACATGCTGATAGCGGTGGGGCCGCAGATGCAGACGGCGGCGGCGTTGACCCGGCGGCACGGTGTGGCGACGGAATATTTTGCCACCACGGCGGCTGCGGTGCGGGGGGTACCGGCGTTGTTGCGTCGGCAGGATGCCGTATTGCTCAAAGGCTCACGTGGCATGCATCTGGAGGAAGTGCTGGAGGCGATTAAAGCGGCGGAAGTGTCGGTTCCGGCAGCGGCACCGGAGGGTGCAGTGGATTAGCGGCGTTTGGACTGGCAGGGGCATCGCGGGGATAATGATATGCTGTACTGGCTGTATGTTTTCATGGCGGGGCATGGATGGGTGGGGCAGAATTTTTCGCTGCAGGAAGTGATATTTCGTTCCGCGCTGGCGGTGATCATCAGTTTTATCATGGTTTTGGCGATGGGCAAGCCGGTGATTGGCCGGCTCAAAAAATTGAAGCTTGGCGACAAACCGGAATTTCATAACGATTCGCTCAATGCCATGAATGTGGGCAAGGCGGACACCCCGACCATGGGGGGGGTGATGATTATTGCGGCGATTTTTATCACCACCCTGCTTTGCGCAAGGATCGATAACTTTTATGTGCAAATGGCGCTGATGTGCCTGATTTACCTGGGGGGGCTGGGGGTGATTGATGATTGGCTGAAGCTGACGGAAAAGCAGCGTGCGGAAGGCAGTCGCGATGGTTTAATGTGGTGGGAAAAACTGGTGTTTCAGGTGGGGCTGGGCGTTATATTGGCGGTGTTTATATACCACCATGGCGGCTATGCGCAGGCCCATTATCTGAATTGGCCGCTGCTGCCGCGCGACTGGGTGTTGCCCACGGGGGTGTTTGCGGTCTTGGCGGTGGTGGTGATAGCCGGCAGCAGCAACGCTGTGAATTTGACCGATGGAATGGACGGTTTGGCGGCCGGGTGCATGACCATTGTCAGCTTTGCTTTTATGATTCTGGCGTATGTTACCGGTGATGCGCGCTGGGCCGCGAATTTGCACTTCAACCACATTCGTCTTTCCGGGGAGCTGGCCGTGGTGTGTGGGGCCATGGCGGGGGCGTGTCTGGGTTTTTTGTGGTTCAACTGTAATCCGGCGCAGGTTTTCATGGGGGATACGGGTTCGCTGGCGCTGGGCGGGACCATCGGCTACGTGGCGATTGTGATCCGGCAGGAACCGATGTTGCTGTTGGTGGGGGCGATCTTTGTGATAGAAGCGGGCAGTGTGCTTATTCAAGTGGGCTATTTTAAGTTAAGTCGGGGCAAGCGGGTATTTTTGTGCAGCCCGATTCATCATCATTTTCACTTAAAAGGCTGGAGCGAACAGCAAGTGGTCATCCGATTCTGGCTGATCACCGGTCTTTCCGCGGCGCTGGCCTTGGCCACTGTGAAAATCAGGTGACGGCGGCGATTTTCGACCAAGGATTGAGGGTGTCCGCGGGGCAGATTTGATCGCGCAAGACGGCAAGCGCCGGCACTGGATCAGGTTACGGGCGGACAAGAACAAAACAGATGGCGATCGCCGTAGACGTTATCAATGCGCCCGACATGCGGCCAGAATTTATACTCCTTGAGGTAAGCGAGGGGAAAGGCGGCCTTTTCGCGGGAATAGCGATGGGGCCAGGGATCGGCGGCGATGGCGGCGGCGGTGTGGGGGGCGTGCTTGAGCGGATTGGCCTGGCGATCCAGCCGGCCGGTTTCGATGTCGCGGATTTCCTGACGAATGGCAATGAGGGCATCGTGTACACATC
>JABEVA010000295.1 GCA_013044065.1 Phycisphaerae bacterium | reverse complement strand
GGGGATGGCGTAGTGGATAGATGCTTGGCGCGCGGTGGTTATCGCGGAGATTGCCGATGGCCAGGTTCGCGCCACCCTGTTTGGGCAATTGATCGGCGATGAAATGCTCCAGACGTTAAAGGACGGCGGTAAGGCGGCGGCGGGGCAACTTTTCCGGCGATATCTAGCGGCGGCGAAATTCCAGCGGCCCGGCGCAGGGGAAAAAACGTCCGCTCCAGATTAAAATACGACGGCCAGGCGCGGCGACTGATAGAAATCCGGCGGATTCACCATGCTTCATGATACCCCCAACATTACCCATGTGGAATTCATCAGTTTGCTGGTGGCGGGGCTGTGCTTCGTACTGGCTTTTGCCTTTCAGGTTGCGGAATTACGCCGTAGCGCCCAGGTTTCCGATGGCGCTGCTGCTACCGGCTTTTCCGGAGTTTCCACCGTGTGGGTGATGGGTGGGGCAGCCTTGAGCGCGGCAATTTTGATCTGGCGGGGCTGGCGTTTCGGCCTGTGGTCCTTGCCGCTGTCCGATTATTTTGACGCCTGCCTGCTGCTGGCCATTTTACTCACGGGGCTGTGGACGTGGTTTCGCTGGACACGGCAGCTCAAGACGTTGGCAATTTTTCTGCTGCCGATGACCGGATTGTTGATTTTGGTGGGTGGCATTCTGGGGGTGGCGGGCTATCGGAATTTTAATACCGCCAATCCGTGGATTGCGTTGCATATCGGAAGCATTCTGATAGGCACGGTTTGTTTTGCCGCCGGGTGCGCGAGTGGGCTGGGTTATCTGCTGGCGGATCGACAATTGCGGAGCAAAAAGGAGAATTGGCCGCTGCCTTCGCTGGCCCGCCTGGAGGCGTTCAACCGCCACGCGATTTTGTTGGGTTTTCCGCTGCTGACCATTGCGGCCATCACGGGAATATTCGAGGCTCTGAAATATCCGCACAGCATGGGGCCGGACTGGTACTGGTCGCCGAAAGTGATTCTCACTGTGGTGGCGTGGGCGGTTTATGCCCCGCTGCTGCATGTGAAGCTAACGCCGTCATTTCGTGGTGCGCGGGCGGCGTGGCTGAGCATCCTGGGTTTTGCGCTTTTACTGGCGGTTTATGCTCTGGCTGGATTCGGCTGAAATATGGAACATCTCATAAAATCCAGTCCAGTCTTGCGGATGGTCGGCCTGAATCACCGGACCGCACCGCTGTCGGTGCGCGAAAATCTGGCGTTTTCGGACCAGCATTGCGCTGCGGCGCTGGTCCGCCTGGCAGAGCTTTATCCGCAAAGTGAAGCCGCAATTCTTTCCACCTGTAATCGCGTGGAGTTGTACGTGGCGGCGGGTCCGCACGGCCCCACCTTGGACCAGATGACGGCGTTTCTGGCGGAATTTCATGAGATGGCGGCGCCGGATCTGCGGGCGCATACGTATCAACACGAGGACCGGGCGATGGTGGAGCATCTTTTTCAGGTGGCCAGTTCGCTGGATTCCATGGTGCTCGGTGAAACGCAGATTTTGGCCCAGGTGAAACAGGCCTACGTGCGCTCGGCGGAAGAGAAAACCGTCGGCACCTGCTTTCATGCGTTGTTTCAGCGGGCGTTGGCCGCGGCCAAGGATGTGCATGACCGGACGAAATTAAGCGCCGGCCGCACTTCGCTGGCCACCATTGCCATGGCTCTGGTGCAACGGGTTTTCGATCAGCTCGGCGATAAAACGGTGCTGGTGATCGGGGCGGGAAAAATTTCACGCCTGGTGCTGCGGCAACTGGGATCACTGCATCCGCGGAAGATACTCCTGGCCAACCGCACACCCCAGCGGGCCTTGGAGCTGTGCGGGGCGGCGGTCATGGAACCCGTTGATCTGGTGCATCTGGATCAACTGCTGGTGGAGGCGGATGTGGTGCTGACCGGCACCGGGGCCACAGAGGCGGTTATTTCCGTGGAAATGGTCCGCAAGTTGCTCAAAGCCCGCCAATATCGTCCGATGTTTATTGTGGACTTAGCGGTACCACGCGATGTGGAGGCCGGGGTGGGTTCACTGACCAACATTTATTTATATAACATTGATGATCTCGAAAAGCTGGCGGATGAAAACCGGCGACGCCGGGGGGATCAAATTGCCGTTTCACTCCAGGTGATCAACCAGCACGCGGAGGAATTTCTCCATTGGTTTTCCGCCCGGAACACCGGTCCCCTGGTCAAGGAGCTTTACGCCAACTGCCGCCGCATCAGCAATGCGGAATTGGAGGGACTTTTGGCGGCCCATCCAGAATTCACGCCCGAACAGCGTCAGGCCTTGGCCAAAACCCTGCACCGCGTCGTGGGTAAAATACTTCATCAGCCGGTCAGTTTTTTGACCGGCAAAGCGCCATCGCACGATCAGGTGCATCTGGCCGCGGCCATGGAAACTCTCTTTGGCCTTGGCGGCAAGACCAGCGGCGGCCAGACTGATTTTCCCGCCGATGGAGATAAAGATAAGATCGACCGAAGACCTTCGCCCGCGCCCGATGCGGCAGACTCCAGCTGAATCAATAGCCGACGCCAGATCAAGTCGGCCGCAGTTTTTCCACACGCCCTATCAATTCCCGGGCGATCGTTTCGGTTTTAGCCTCGGCAATGACGCGGGCAATTGGCTCGGTATTGCTCGGGCGCACATGCACCCAGCCTTGCGGCCAATCGATACGTACTCCGTCCTGGGTGTCCAATTGTTCAGATTTGAATGCGTCGCGTACCCGGTCCACCAACAGTTGGGCCTGCGCAAAGGTCGATGGGAATTTGGTTTTGATCATCATATAGCGCGGCAGGTCCCGCACCAGCTCGCTCAGCGTGCGGCCGGTTCTGGCCAGCAGATCCAGCACCGTGGCCATGGCGATAAAGGAATCCCGTACCGGCCCCACCCGCAGGTCAATGACTCCCCCGTTGCCTTCCCCGCCGATAACGGCACCAACTTCGAGCATTTTGGCTGCCACATTGGCTTCTCCCACCGGGGTTCGAATCACTTGGCCGGCAAATCTGGCCGCGATATCGTCCACCATGCGACTGGTCGATAAATTGGTCACCACGATACCCGGTTTGGTGAGCAGGCGGGCGTAGACCGCCAGTGCCAGGGTGTACTCTTCCCCAATGTAGTTGCCCATTTCATCCACCAGGGCCAGGCGATCCGCATCTGGATCCTGGGCAAAGCCCACCACGGCTTTTTGACGCAACACTTCATCGCACAGACTGCCCAGGTTTTCCCGCACGGGCTCGGGCGTATGAGCAAAGAGGCCGGTGGCAGTGCCGTTTTGATGGATCAGCTCCACGCCAAGTTTTCCCAGCAGCATGGGTGTGGCGATGCAGCCAGCACCATTAATGCTGTCAACCACCACGCGATAGCGGTGCTGGGCAATGGCCCGGGTATCAAAAAATTGCAAGACCGTCTGCACGTGATGGGCATGGCCCCGGCTGTCGGTGGAGAACTGGCCGATGGCATCGATTCCGGCGGCGCGAAAGTGCCGGCCCTGGTATATCTGATGAATTTCCTGCACCGATCCGCCGGGAAACCCGATGCCATCGTGGCGCAGAAATTTCAGGCCATTGTATTGCGGCGGATTGTGGGAAGCCGTTACCACCACGCTGGCGTTGGTTTTAAGGAACCGGCCCATCAGAGCCACAGTCGGCGTGGCGGTAACCCCCAGATCAATCACGCTCACCCCCGCCGCCAGCAAACCCCCGGTCAGAGCCTGGGCTATCATCGGTCCGCTGATGCGCGAATCCCGGCCGAGAGCGACCCGCAATGGACCGGCAGTGGAACCGTTGCCGGCCTGCCGGAGTAAAAATTCACCGAAAGCCCGGCCAAAGTCCAAAGCGACGGGGGCGGTGAGGCTTTCGCAACTAATGCCGCGGATTCCGGAAACACTTACAATTAAGTCCGCCATCAAAATTCCTTGGATTTCGTTTCAGGCCAGGTGGCAACTCATCGTGCAAATTTGGCCTTATTGGCCGGCACTGGAAAGTTTTGTGAAATAGGCCCGCACCGGATCGCCATAACCTTTGGGCACGCGGCCGATCATGGTGTCGGCGAGCTTGCGCTGCTTTTTGGCGATCTCGGGCGAATGTTCGACCACCAATCTGGCTTGGGCTCCGGTAAGCACTTTGGCCGCGGCGAGATTACGGGTGGCCATGCGGGCAAAGATCATGGCCGTGTGGTAATGAAATGCATGCAGGGCCTGATTGGCATTTTGCATCAGCACGGCGGCCTCAATGAGTTTGAAATTATTGAAACCGGCGGCACGCATTTCCAGGCGCAGGCGATCGGTCTGGTTGAGCATGGCGGCCTGCAGACCGGCCATGCGTTTGATATCCTTCTGCTCGGCCAGGGGGGCTGGTCCTTCCAGACCGGCACCACCCCACCCCGATTTTTTGCCGCCCCCGGTGGCTCCGCCCGGCGGCTGATGGGAGGAGTCTTTGATACGACCGGTTTGGAATGGATCATGGGTAAGCCGGGTTGGGGTGCGGCGGCCACCCTTATTGGTGGCGGTGGCACCCACCATTTCGCCACTGCTGCGGCCTTCGCGTCCGGAGCCACTGCGTCCTTGAATTTCATCGTTTTTGGGCATCTGGTTGCCCGTAACACCCTGAGCGCTCATATCGCTGATGGGGCCATCCATGGCACCCCAGCCGAGGCCTTTGTTCATCTAATCATTCCATTTTCTGCCTAGTCTTTCCATGGAATGGGTG
>JABEVA010000294.1 GCA_013044065.1 Phycisphaerae bacterium | reverse complement strand
GCAAGGTGGAATCGTATTCTTCCGGGATTAAACAACGGCTCAAACTGGCTGCGGGCATTATCCACGACACTCAATTGCTGATTTTAGATGAACCCACCAATGGCATGGACCCCGCAGGCCGAAAAGACATGTTGGCTTTGGCCAGCGACCTCGCCCATCACAAAGCCATGAGCGTGTTGTTTTCCAGCCATTTATTACCGGATGTCGAAGCCGTCTGTGACCATATTATCGTGCTGGGCGCAGGCCACTTGCTGGTGCAGGGAGATATCCGCGAGCTTAAGGCCGCACACCAAGGCGGTTTTGAAGTGCGATTGAAGGAGAACGGAGCGTCATTTGCCCGGCACCTCACGGACCTGGGTTGTACAGTCCAACGCCGCGGAGATATCTTGCTGATCCAGATTCCCCCCAACTCTTCCCCAGCCATACTCTGGCAGGCCGCTGCCGTCACCGGGCAGCAAATACGCCACCTGCGGCCCCAGCGCAGCACCTTGGAGGAGGTTTTCTCGAATGCCGTGGAGCGCAGTCCATGCCCATTATAGATCAAGGCTATCAGCACTGGTCAGGCCGACTGGCCGGCCACCGGTGGCGCTGGCTGGCGATAACGCGGCACGGTGTAAAAATCGCCATGCGTAGCTACTTTCTACGCTACGTCCTGCTGGTGGCATGGGTGCCGGCGCTGGTGCTGGTCACCACCCTTTCGGCCTGGGGTCTGCTGGAGCGCAAATCTAAATTAGCCCGAATATTCAGCCAGTTTATGCAATTCATGAACCCCGGCGTTATTGCCTATCCACGCCACTACCGCGCTGAGGTATGGCGGTTGGCCTACGGCTACTTTTTTCATGTTGAATTGTTCTTTGCCATGATTGTGATTTTAATTGTCGGCCCAGGCTTGATCAGCCGGGACTTACGGGTCAACGCCCTGCCGCTCTATTTTTCCCGCCCTCTTCGGCGTATCGACTATTTTCTTGGCAAGCTCGGCGTGGTGGCAACATTTCTGGGCATGGTGCTGATCGTGCCCGCGGTCATTGCCTATATCTTCGGGCTGCTCTTTAGTGTGGATTTCACCGTGCTTCGTGATACTTTTGTTATTCTGGTTGGGGCGACAGCCTACGGCCTGTTCATAACAGTTTCCGCTGGACTGTTAATCTTGGCCCTGTCCGCACTTTCGCGGAATTCCCGGTATGTGGCGCTGTTGTGGCTGGGACTGTGGTTTGTCGGCGGCATAGGGAGTTCGGTGCTCACCGCAGTGCATCAACAACAGCGACATTACGCCTACCATCGCGCAATGGCGCTCCGCGTAGCCCCACCACACGGGCCACCTTGGGGGGGCACGCCAGCCGCCCATGAGCCTGCTGTTCCCACCAGCCGCAACTGGCGTGCGCTGCTCTCCTACACCGCCAACCTCTCGCGGGTGGGGGCTCATTTGTTGGGCACCAACATGGCCTGGGAAAGACTTTCGCGGTTGGAACCGACCGCGCGAGGCCGCCGCCGCCTGCTGGCCAGGTTTGGCGGGCCGTGGTATCCATGGTATTGGTCGGCCGTCGTTCTGGCCGCCTTATTGGGACTCTCTTTATGTATCCTCAATCTGTCGATTCGGACACTGGACCGGCTGAAATAGAACCAATCATCGCCTTCCGCGACGTGAGCAAGTGGTTTGGCAATGTCATCGGTCTGAATAAACTATCCGTACGCATTGCCCCCGGCATCACCGGATTGCTCGGACCAAACGGGGCTGGTAAATCCACATTGCTGCAATTGGCCACCGGCCAACTGTTGCCCAGCAAAGGCACCGTGGAGGTGCTTGGCCAAAGGACGTGGAACAATCCCGCGTTAAATCGCAGCATTGGGTTGTGTCCGGAACAAGATGCCCTGTATGAATGGATGACTGGCGTGGATTTTCTTGTAACCTGCGCCCGCCTTGGTGGGATGAGCCGCACACAAGCCCGTCAAGCCAGTGAGCGGGCACTGGAGACCGTCGGAATGACCCGGCATGGAAATCGCATCGTCGCGGGTTATTCCAAAGGCATGCGGCAGCGCACCAAACTGGCTCAGTCGCTCGTGCATGACCCCCGGGTGCTGTTTCTCGATGAACCGTTGACCGGCACCGACCCGGTAGCCCGGCACGATCTGATGGACATCATCCAGCGTCTGGCCGAGGCCGGCAAAAGCATCCTCATTTCCAGCCACGTACTCCATGAGGTGGAAGCCATCACCTCCAATATTATCCTCCTGAATCATGGGCGGCTGCTGGCCCATGGCCACATTCGGAAAATTCGCGACCTGATGGATCAACATCCACACCGCATTGTGCTGGTATGTAAAGATTGCCGCGCTCTGGCTGCGGGTCTGATCCAATGGCCGCCTGTGGAAAGCATTCACCTGCAAGGCTGCGATCAATTTCTCATGGTGGAAACCCGCCAACCGGACGTTTTTTATGCCGGATTGCCCCAACTGGCGTTGCAGACTAACCAGCAGATCACGGAAATGTATTCGCAGGATGATAATTTGGAGGCGGTGTTCCGTTATCTGGTGCCGACATGACCATACCAACTTCCGATAGTCCACTGCCCACGGATGCCGCAGCGCCCATACCACGCTGGAGTCTCCTACGATCGGCTTGGGCACTTTATAGCCTTAGCCTCCGGCAACACCGCCACGGCAAACGATGGATAACCATGGTTGTGTTAGTACTGCTCCCCCTAATGCTGGCAACCATCTCCCGGGGCACTGATCCGGGCGTCGCCGGCCGGGTGCTGGAATTTGATCTGGCGTTCATGTTTATCCCACAGGGTCTTTTGCCCCTGCTCGCTCTGATCTATGCTTCCGGCGTCCTCCAAGACGAACAGGAACAACAAACCATCACCTATCTTTTGCTCCGCCCTATTTCCAAGCCGCTCCTGTACGTGGTTAAACTGCTGGCTGCAATAACCGCTACGGTGCTTTTGGCATGGGTTTCCATCGCTCTCACGTATGCCGCCATCTACGCCGGACACATTCACCAGACCGATGCCGTGCCGCGCTGCCTGCAAGCCTGCCTGATCGACGGCTTGGCCGTGGTAACGTATTGTTGTCTGTTTGGGCTTCTGGGCCTGTTGACCCGTCGTGCGCTCATCGCCGGCATAGTCTACATTGCTCTGGTGGAAGGTCTGCTGGCCAACCTGCCCTTCGCCATCCGTCTGATCACCGTGATATACTACACCCGCCTGATCGCTTATCGCGCCTTGCCATTCGTAGTGTCCAGGCCATTGGGCGGCAGCCGCAATATCGCCGCAGATGCCTGGCATTTTCACGTCAGCGGCGATCCCACTCTGGCCCATGATCCGCACACCTGGCTATGCGTTGCATTGCTGCTCGGCGGTGGCTCGCTCTGTACTGCCGCAGGCCTACTGCTGTGCAGAAACCGCGAATTCCACGTTAAGACCGCAGACAAGGCTTAAAATCCTCCGTGGTACGTTAGCCGGATACCACGGTGCAAACGGCATCCGGTGCCGCCAGTCGGCCTACTCACCCCCGACGCACATTCACTGTCAGTTTTGCTTCGCGCTCAAGCATAGCCCGTTTCGTCGCCACACCACCTGGAGCGCTAAAACCTGTCAATTCGCCGGACTTGCCCAGCACCCGATGGCATGGAATCAAAACTGGAAATGGATTCGCCGCCAGCACCCCTCCCACCGCCCGGGCCGCACCGGGCTGGCCCAGAATGGCGGCAAGTTCCCCATAAGTGATCGTGCGTCCCGGCGGAATCTGCGTTGTAAGCCGCAACACACTTTGTGCAAAGTTCGATAAGCCGCCCATCTCCAGATAGGGCCGCCACTCCGCCCAGATAGGGGCATCCAAAGACGATCCGCCCCGGTCACTTGCGTAATAACCCCGCAGAAATTTGGCCAACAGAACCACCCGGTTGCAACCACCGGTTGATCGCTTCGCTGGCCCAAGGTGCCCCCGCTGCCGTTGAGCTTGCGGAAAATCGCGGCGCATCTGCCGACAAAGGGCGGATAAGCTTTGTTGGGCAGCTACAATTTTCAATAGAACCGCGTGACCAGATCTCATGGTCCTCCCGATGTCACCGGCCCCCGCGCGCCACACCATTGCGCAATAACCCCAAGCCGTTGCCACCGCCCACCATTTCTCCACATCGGTGGCAAGAGGCAGTTTTCGGTTGGACTTGGCAACAATTGTCATGCATTGACGTTATAACAGAGTCCACGCGAAGTCAATGCTGGACCCATAGACAGGAAGTACAGATGGTATCCAATACCGAGGCCCGTAAAACACCCGGCTGGCTTAACCGATCGAATCTGATGTTGTTGCTGGCAGCAATTTTGGCGATGGCTGCGGCGCTGATGCTGGCTCGCCATTGGGGTAATTTATTTGGCCGCCCCAAAATAACCACTGTGGCGTTTTTCCAAGTATCCAACACGGTCGGATTGGATTTTTCCAAGCCGGTCAGTGCTGATAATCCTCCGGATCCCGCGTCTCCCAAAGATACCAGCACGTACGAATTCGCGGGTGCCAGCGGCAAATTGCTTATCACCATGCATCCAAATAACCCGGCGATCCGGCCTCTCCTCACATTTGTGCCAGTGCGGCACCCCGTTCGTTCGCCGGTGTGGGTAGAGCAACTGGAAAAAATCTCTGATCCAGCACGGCGGGCCTTAACGATGGCCGCCCAGCGCGGCCCATGGACCATGCAGATGTGGCTGCGTCGCGCCGGCGCGGATAAAGCCCAGGGGCAGGCAGCCCATACCGCATGGCAAAACTATCAGGCCGCCCTTACCATCCTCCAGCAGGAACAGGAAGCGGGCAGTTTTGCTCCTGGCCACCTGCATGCGGTACTCCAAGCGCTAAAAAGGTTTAATCAAGCCAAAGGCAATGTCTTTAAAAACGCCCACAAACAAGATCTGGCCCAGGCCGTCTTTGCGGCTGGTCAAAGTTATCTTCGACAACTGCACGCGGCCCGTAACAAAGCCCAAGAACACTATGTGGCCAAGGTCTATTCATCGCTGACCGAGGCTCAAAAGACGGCCATGGGCGATGCCATCACCAAGTTTCTCAAGCGTTTTGGCGGGTAGTCTTCCCAACCCTCGGTCAGCGAGCCTCGGTATTATCAAGCTTAAACCCGGAGTTTCATTAGTCTTTCCCAGATCTTCGCCCGAGCCGTTGGTGCGCAGCGTGAGAATTGCCATTACTGGACGTTGGCCCTTTTTAGTAACCCCACCGATGGCCCATAACCAGACATTATCAGGATGTTTTGAATCTTCCGACCTCATTCGTCCGATGGGATAAGTGTTCGCAGATCCTTTCAGCGTGCAGGTTCGAGACAGAGGGCAGGCAGGATCGTGGTTCTCACGTAAGTTTGGAGATGGATATTCTATGTCGGTTGGTGCATTAATAGCCTCCTTTCGCGAACGGGTCGCCCCGGGCAATACGCCGCTGATGGCTCCGGAATCCGCACACCGGCCCACCACCCATCAGACCATCGTCATTCACCCGCTTGACTTTCAGGAGGCAACGACCGCGAAAGCCGCCGCGGGTATTGGCTTGGTGGCTCTGGATATGGACGGCACGCTGCTTAATTTTCGGGAGGCTATTACCGCCCGCGTGCATCGGGCTTTGCGCGCCGCCATCGGCCGCGGGGTGCATATCGTACTTGCCACCGCCCGGCCGCCCCGCGCGGTTCGCTTTTATCATCAGTCGCTGGGCCTCAAAACGCCCATCATCAGTCAAAACGGAGCCTTGGTCTGGGACGAAAAGAGCCGCCGCCCCATTCACCATCTTAGTATCAGTGCAGATCTGGCCAAAAAGGTTATCACTTTCGCCCAAAAAATGTTTCCCGATCTGCTGGCCTGTGTGGAAATCATTGACAAGCAGTACGCGGAGGAATCCATGAAGCTGCCTCCGGAATCCTCCAGTTCCCGGCGCATGTTTTCCCCGGAATTCATCTGCCCGATTGACGCCTTTCTGCGCGTGCCCGCCACCCGCCTGCTCTTGCAGGCATCCGTTGCGGACTTAGACGATCTGGAACAAGCCATCCAGATCAAATTTCCCGACAAATTCAATTGCTTCCGCAGCAATCCCAAACTGTTGCAACTCACCGCGAAAATTGCCAACAAAGGATACGCTCTGGAAATTGTTGCCCGCCAATTTAACATTCCTCAAAACCGAGTCATGGCCATCGGCGATTCCCACAACGATCTGCACATGCTGCAATGGGCCGGTCTCGGTGTGGCCGTGGCCAATGCCCATGAAAATATTAAATCCCAAGCCGACCATACCGTACCATCCAACGACAGTGACGGCGTGGCTGTAGCCCTGGAACAATTCGTCTTAAATACAACGAAGCGCCCAAAGCCCACAGCATAGCCCACATATTTCATCAATTTCAAACAGTAACAGAGAGATGTCCTCTGGAGGCATCAGGATTTAATTTCAGGAATATTGCCCATGACCGTCACTGGCCACCGTCAGGTATCACCCCATGTCTACTCAGGCGGGCAGAGCCTCGTTGCGTCGTTCACTAAAAATCCTCATTTTTCGGCCACCGCGCTGGCCATGGCGTAGTCACCGGCGTGCGAAAGTGAGAGATGCCAGCGCCGAATACCCAAACCCTCCGCGATTCGCGCACATTCGCCGCTAAGGCGAACCACTGGTTTCCCTGAAGCCTCCCGCATGACGTTAATATCGGTCCATGCAATCTGCCCGCGCCAGCCTGTGCCCAGGGCTTTCAACACCGCCTCTTTCAACGCGAATCTGCCGGCATAATGCTGGGCCGGCTGGGCGTGGTCTTGGCAATAGGCCTGTTCCGAGGCGGTAAAGCACCGATCCAGAAAGTGGCCCCCATGCTTGTTAATCATCTGGTCAATGCGATCAATGCGCACCAAGTCAATTCCGTGTCCGACAATCGCCATAAAGTTGCGCCCAGCCATAACCAGCTTTGGCGGGCGGTACCGCTCATCATCACCGGTCTACTGCCACTATGCCCACGAAACGGGGTGCGGTCAAGTCCACGAGTGCTCTGTAATACTCTCAAAAAATCCGGGCGCGATGCTAAGGTTGATTTTCCCAGTTTTGAAAGGTCTATTTTATGGGTCTTCGGGCAATCGAGTGGGTAAAAATACACATTTTTGGGAACATTCCGCACACATATAGAATGTGTTATAATTC
>JABEVA010000293.1 GCA_013044065.1 Phycisphaerae bacterium | reverse complement strand
GGGCCATATCGTGGAGGCCATGACCAAGGCTAAAACCAGGCCCATGGTACCGATGGCCGACATGGAGGAATAATTGAGATGGACGCCGGAAATCAGATGCGTGTACGTCAGCAGGGTGGCAACGGCCTGACCGCAGATATAGCCGAAAACCACGCCCAGCGTTCCCAGGGCCGCGGCCTCGGCCAGAAACAACATTCCCACATGGCTGGGGGCCAGCCCCAGGGAAGTGTAGACATGAATTTCGCGGGTGCGTTCGGACACTGCGCCGAGCATGGTGTTAAGTACGATCACAGCGGCAATGGCCAAGGGCACCAATACCGCCGAAAGGTTGCTGACACTGGCACCGGCGCTGGCGTTGTAGGAAATAACCTCTCGGCCATTGGAGGCAATGACTGAAAAAGCGCAGCGCCGGGCCAGATGGCGAGCAGCGCGAAAGATGGTTTTGGGCGTGGCACCATGGGGCCAGAGCATAGCACTGGTTAAGTGGCCGCCGAAACTGCGCACAATTCCGGCGGGCAGTATGGCAACTTCCGCGGGGCGTAAAAACGTAAGACTCGGCTCACGCATGGCGGCAACCTGGCTGGGGTTCATGTTGGCGGGTGTTTGACTGCCCTGGGCGCTGGCGGCGGCATCGACGGGGAAAATTGGCTCGCCGGTGATCTGGCGAACGGTGAAGTTACGGGTGTTGAAGAAGCCGGCAATGGTCAAGGTGCGGCCCAGAATGCGCACCTTTTGGTTGCGGTGGAAAGGGTGGCCGTGGAGATCTGCCGGCAGAAAGCATACGGCTTGCCCGGCCAGAAGTTTCTTCCATCCCGGCAATTGTGCGGCGATATCGGCGGCCGGAGTTTTGAAGAATTTGTCTGCCAGGGGGGAAATGCCAACCAAGCCGGCGATAGTCGGGTTGGTGGTACGTACCTGCGAGAACCTGATGGGGTGGATAGCGATATGCCAGGTGCGTTGGGTGTTGGTGGAAGCGTACCAAAAAACTGGAGCCACAATGCCATGGCGTCCCACAATTTCGCGGGCCAGTTGCAGGGTAATTTGAGGCATGGGTAGCCAGGCCCGCTGGCGCAGGAGAATGCCGGTGGCCGGCTGCGTTGGCGCATTGGGTTCGGCATTGGGCACCAGAGTCAGGTTGTGGCGTAAGCTGGTGAAACAAAGCAGGGTGAAGGTGAGCAGCACCAAAGTAATCAGGGTGAGAGTGGTGCGGGTACCGCGGCGGCGCATGTTGGAAAGGCCTAGTCGTAAAGCCGCCCCAAATACAGCACTGCCGCGGAGAGTATCTTTGTGGGAGCTGGCTCTGGCGCCGCGCATGTTGCCAAGTTCGTTCTCAAATTTTTGAAATAAAATGTGAATGACCACCGCGGAAAGAAGCAAAATAACGAAGGCCAAAAGAATCATCAGCGGGGCCTTGGTGATGCGAAAGGCCGGATGGAAGGAGGCCAGTACCGCGGTCATAACGGCGAAGATCAGGGCAAATCCACCGATCTGGCGATAAACATTGGGGGAACCGATGAGAAGACGTTCGAGAAAATAGCTGAAGGGAATTAGCCCCAGCAAGAGAAAAATAGCACCGTCAACGATACCGTTGGAATCGCTGATCAAGGCATGGTACGCCTGAATTTGCAGACTCCAAGCTGCAGCGGCCTGGCCCAGCCATCGGTTGTAATGGCGGGAATCGCGGGCTTTTTGGCCGGATTGAAGATGTTTTTTCGCGGCGTTGAAAAAAGTGTTGATAACGTTGCTGGTGATGCCAAAGTTTTGCAGCACGGCACGCCGATGGGCGTCGATGAGGTTCAGATCGGTGGCGGTTCTCCAGGAGAGCGGTCCCAGATGGGCCGCGCTGTCGTGAAGAAAACCTGTTCCCAGCGGGTGAGCCAGAGAGGCATTGATGAGAATCATGCGGTTGGCCAGGGATCCACGCGAGACCAGCACTTGCCAGGGCACTCCGGGCTGCACGTAAGCAATTCCGGCCATACCGGCGGTGAAACTTTGATCATATTGGGGAGCACCGCCTTTGCGGGCATCGAGAATCTGGATCTGGTCAATATAATCCAGATAACGCGGGTCAAAAAGGCCGTAGAGATTGATTGGGCGGCCGGTGAAGACCAGACACTGGAGGGTGGTGGAATTGTCGGGTGAAAAGAGTCCATTGGAATAACCCTGTACTCCCAAGTTACCCGCAAGCACTTTTTTCGGCATGCCGTCGGAGGCAAATTTAAATACCTGCAATGCATACTGGAACCAGCCGTAGGGCATCTTATGAAAGCGGACCGAGCCGTTGAAATGGGTGAACTTCCAACTGCTGCGGCGGGTGCCTTCCAGCACGGGCGGCAAGGGGCCGCTACCACTGGTGTAAACAGCGCCGGCCAGATAATTCGGGGCACCCAGTGATGCCACGGCTTGGCCGAAGCTGCGCCGGAGTACAGTAAAGGTTTGATCGCTGGTTTGATCCTGCGGGGTTACGCGGCCGGCAAAATTGGGGTCGGTGAGCGCTCCAAGCGAGTGGAATCGCCGCGAGCCGAGCAGCAGGAGCTTCAAGGCGGCCACCTGGCGTGCCATGGACCGCCAATCGATCTGACCAACGGTGTCGTTGGGCGTATCGATCAGGCCGCTGTCGTCGCAAAGCGTGGCGAAGGTAGCGCCGGGCAGGCCACGCCACAAAGCATAATCGGTGCAAAAGCCCAATGGAATTGGAAAGTAATTGTGGACGGAATTCACTGCTTCGGCGGGGAGCGGATTGAACGCGCAATGAAACGGAATCCCCATTTTTTTGGCATGGCGACGGGCTTGGCCGAAATAATTACGAGTCATGGCGCTGTCGAACTGGGACATCTCATCACTGAAATCGTTGGACATCCAGGAGGAGTGGGTGATAAAGCCAACCTCTCGGCCGTGGCTGGTCAGATGAAGATTGAACTGCACCAGAATTTTCAGATTGACCGCTCCTAATTGGCGGCGGATGGAGCGCCAAGCCCGGACCCTGTGCACGCGCTGGCGGGACCGCCGGGCCTCCATTTGCCACTGCGGAAGCAATTGTTTCACCGCCTGCAGAATTACCGGTTGCGAAGTAGCCAGATGATGGTGCGTATGAACAGCATTGTGGGCCAGGAGGAGATCGAGTTTGCGTTTTTCCAGCAGCTTCATCAGTGGGTGACGGCGTTTGGCGGGCGGCTTGAGCAGCTCAACATCCAGCGCCGATTGTAATTTTGAAACATCCGCCTGTATCTGATTGCCGATGGTTTCGGCCAGAGGTGATCCGAGCTTTATGGCCCGGACATCTTTGGTGGCGGCCAGATGTTGTAACTGCTGCAAGATATGATTGGCCTTATGCCAGGCCAATCGGCGACGGACGAGTCGCGAAGTCAGGGTGGCCGGTGAGGTGGTGAGCATTCGAAGCAACTGAACCTCACCGGTAAACTGCCAGGCGTTGTCGGCCAAGAGTGCGATGAGTACGGGATGGCCGAGCTGATCTCGGGCTATCTCTGGTGCCAAGGCGGCCAGAATGGCGGATCCCACATCCTGCTGCGCACCCGGGCTGCGGCCTAGAACATAGCTTGAAGCGTCGTAACGGGCGGTGAGAATAATCAAGGATTTTGGTGGCGCGGCGTGGGAACCGGCCGGGGGAACAGACGGCGGTATGAGACACAGTAGATTTTCGCCGATCCGGCGCACCCACTGGGCTTGCCATTGAATTTTCAGGCGACGGATTTTACCGGTGCGAATGGCCGCCACGACGGCGGAGTTCTGGGTATAAAAGCGCGGAATGGTCACCGGAACGTTCGTGGCGCTGGACGCAAAGTTGTGGAAGCTGCTTTTGGGGGACCCCAGAAAGATTATTCCACGGGCACCCAGCCCGGCGATGGTCAGCCAATGGCGCGAGCCGGCGATGTTCATGGCTACCCAGGCATGGGCAATTTGCAAACCGCGCAATTGCGGCAGGCGGCCACGACCTACATAGACCACGGCCGCGGTGTGGCGCTGCTGACTTGGCAGGGCCGCTAGTTGTCCGCCGCAGGGGCGCATTAAAAATAGAGGTATGGGCATCGTCGGATTTTGCGGATCGACGGCCCGGCAAAATTGGACATGTGGAACCACCATGGAAAACGGTTGGCGCCACACCGGACGGCCGGTGCCGGCGGCCAGTTTTTGAGCATAGAACGCGCCGGTCCGCTGCGCGCCGGCACTGCCGGCGGAACGGTTGGGGCCAAAATCAGCCACAGCCTGAACATACTGGTCGATGGTTTGCACCAAAGCCGGTACGGATTGGGCTAAGGACGCGGTAGAACGCACTGGAGATGGTGGCGTGGGCTGAACCTTGACTTTCGCAGCAGTGGTGGATGCGGAGCTTGCGCCAGGCGCACCAGCGATGCAGCCCAGGCATAAAGCTACAATGGTTCCCCAGACCAATCCTGGTTTTGCCATAAGTTAACCCGATTCTTTGTCCACCGTTTCCGTTTAGCGTGTCGAAATGGTCCCACGCGGTTGAATAAATATCAAGCCCGCCCGACCTTTGGTCATATTCCATATTATTTTGCGAGCCTGGCCGTGAGCTTGTCCATTTTGACTGCTGACCACAGCCTCGTGGCCGTCTAAGCCCAACGCGACGGCTTGTTGTTTATTGGCGTTAAATTTCAACACGTCAGCGGTCATGCGAATTCCCAGAAGTTCCAAGGCCGCAGCCTGCGCCTGCACCATGTCAAGTTTCATGGGGCCACCCATACCCAGTTCCAGGGCACTGCTTCCGGCTTGCTTGGGCCGCGTGAGCTGCGCCATCAACCGTCGGCAGTCCAGCAAGATCAAGCGGGCTCGTCTATCGGCCCGCCGCGCAGGGTGCTTGATGGCACCCGATCCGTCCAGCGCACCAACCATCGAGGCCTGCAACGGGTGCAACGGCTTATACACCATGCGCACCCGTCCGCGCAGAGACAAAACCCCGGTATTGCCGTGGTATTGCAAGCCCTGCAACCAGGCAAACGCACTTTGCCCACGGGGTTGATTCAGCGGGCTGCCGTGGGGCTTTTTCGCCGCGGCTCGCCGCTTGGCCACCGATTCGCCGCGATAGTCTTCCAGCGACATCTGGCCGGGGCCGGCAACAGTCAAACGCCGGAGCAAGGCATTATAATGCAGAGAATTCCCCTGAATGTACAAACGGGTTTGCAGGAGACCATGGGGATTAAAACTGGCGTTTATGGCGCTTAGTTGGTGGCCGGCAGAGCCTAGGGCCTGCAAGTCCACCAGATGGAGTTGTTTGGCGGCATCGGGCCGTGTCGCAGTGGGTTTGGCCAATAGAACCGTCAATTGATGACAGGCTAAACGGCTTTGCTGTTCAGGCCGCGCGAGCAAATGGGCCTCCACGTGGCCAACAAACCGGGCCTTGTGGCTGGTGCCGCGGTATCGCATGGACTTTTGCCAGAGGATCTGCACACCCGGTTTTGGTGCCGCGTCGGCGGATTTTTTACGAAGGATGACAAACCTGCCAGGCCCATGTGCGAAAATAGACTGCGATTTTTGATGCAGGATCAGGTCCAATCCGGAGATGAAATTGCCTTGTTGAGTAATCGTGGCCCAGGCAGGAGAGTTCGCCGTCGTTCCGCCGGTGAGTTCCAGGATTCCTGTGCGGCGATTTCCGGACATAGTTGAGGCGGTGGCTACGATGGGTTGGCCCGTGTTGTTGATGCGCAATTGCACGCCGGCAGTGGCCCTAAACCGGGTAACGGTGAAGCGGCCAGGTGAAGGTGATAAAGGACCGGAGTGCTTTGGCCGGACTCGGGTTGGTGCCAGTGTCGCCGCTAGATTTGGCGTAACAATCGTGTAAACCGTTGGTGCCTGGCGGGTATTGGCGCTGGCTGGGCTGAGTTTCAGGTGTACATGGCCGATGGCCATGAGGTTGTGGAGCACCGGAGTTTGGTGGTGGGGCGGGCGGGCGGATTGAATCAGCAATTGATGGCAGGTCATGCGGCTGGTGGGAGTGCCCTTGGCCCGGGACGCCTGCGAAAGCACCTGCACATGGCCTATGGCCAGGAGACGCTGCAACACCTGGGGGTGGTGGTCCAGGCCAGGGGCGGTGAGCCATGCGGCTAGTTCATCTGCCTGAATGGACTGCCCAACACGTTTTACCTGTGCCTGTCCACGGAGAATGACGCGGCGAACCACCAGCGTGGTGCGGCCGGGTTGTTTGGCATCCGAGGTCGAGGTAAGCTGCAAGCCAACGGACGTTTGCCAGGTCGCCTGCCAACTGCGGGACATCGCGCCACGCGGTGCTCCGAGCATCGCGGTTCCCGGCCCCATCAACACGACGCGGTTGGTTAAGCGATTGAAAGTTACCCCGGCACAGTGAACCGTGCCAAATTGGCTGCTGTTTAATGCAACGGTGGTGCCGGTACCGGGCAGAAGGTGAAGCATCTGCGGCTGGGTTTGATAGGTTACTTCCTGGGCCAACGCGGAAAGGGTTTTGGCGTCGGTAAGGCGCACCGGATGACCGGCCTGACCGCGGGCTTCAAAGAGAATGTCTTTCGGCCCCAACAGATGCACCATGTGAGGCAGTTGGGGGCGCATAATCATGGGGCCGGTCCAAGTGAGAAACAAATCCGCACTGCGGTTGGAGTGAACCACAGGGTTGGTGGCCGGCGGTGTGGCGATGGTCGGGCTGGTTGCAGGAGACGGTGAGGGGACTGGTCGAGGCGGCTGGGGAGCACCGCCGGAAAAATAAATGATAAAACGTCGGGCCTGAATTTCCTGTGGGCCTACCAATGCCTTCACATGGTCGATAAAAT
>JABEVA010000292.1 GCA_013044065.1 Phycisphaerae bacterium | reverse complement strand
CTCTGCGTGCCCCTGCGTCCCCGGCGGTGAAAAATTGTGTCCCCGTCTCCCGTCTTTGGTCGCGGCCACAGCCGCCCCGTGTATTCCATGCTGGAGTTTATCCCGATATCTGTCGGGACGGTGAACCGGCGTCATCCCCCGCGCAGCGTGCCAAACCCTTGCCTCCTGTCTCCTTGCAAAAAAATTCTGTTGATCTTATCGATCTTGATAATCTTCCCCCCAAACCCCAACGCCGTTCCCCTGTGACCGGAGTTTAGCCCGGTGCCTATCGGCATGGTGAACTTGTCGTCGTCCTCGTCCCTGACCGCGGATTGCTGAAAGCTGGTCGCTTTGCTTGCGGCCGCAACCGCGCTGGGTTATCCGCAGTCCATCCGTCGTCTGCTCGAATCGGAGCTTTGCCACAATTGCAGGCCCCATTCACGGCGAGCACCATCAAGCCAACTCGCGTGTGGAAAGATTTCGGGTAGGATGTCCTAATCCAGCGCCGGTACCACCCGAAAACGAAGCCGCGTTTGGCGGCTCGTAATATAAATCTGCGGTTAAAATGAGAGTAACCATGAGCCTGAATCAATATCTTGCCGATGCCGAGCCACGTTACGATCCCCAATGCCAGATGCTTGGGGCACCCTTTCATGGACCGGGCTATCATTCTCGTGTGCCGGACGGCACCTGGACCCATGCCACCCGCGAATCGGCGGATTATGCGATTGCCCTGCTGGAATCCGGCACCGAGGTCAACCGCCAGCGAGCCTGCCTGGTCATCGCCCGGATTCTGGCCTTGCAGCAGCGTGATTCAACCGCGAGTACATACGGGATATGGCCGTGGCTATTGGAAGAATCGCTGGCCGAAATGGCTCCACCTGACTGGAACTGGGCTGATTTTATCGGTGCCCGTCTGGCCCAAATCCTGGTCCAATACGAAGCGGACCTGCCAGAGCCACTGCGCCGCGAAACCCGCATCGCCCTGGGACATGCGGCCTGGTCGATTTTCCGCCGGAACGTTCAAAGCCACTACACCAATATCGCCATTATGGGCGGCGGCGTCACCGTAGCCGCCGGCGAAATTTTAGCCGTGCCGCAGCTCGTCGAGTACGGTCGCCAACGCCTTGTAAATATGGTTGCCTACGTGCAAGATCAGGGTAATTTCAACGAATACAATAGTCCGACGTACACCATTGTGGCGATTCATGAAACCGAAAGGATCATGCAGTTGGTGCATGACCCGGCCGCCGGAGCGGCTGCTGAATGGATCCGGACTTTTGCCTGGCAAACGGCGTTGGCCCATTTTCATCCACAAACCAGCCAATGGGCACCGCCACATGCACGTGCCTATCATGACCATCTGCCGCCAGAAGCCGTCGCGTACCTGGCCGCCTCAACCGGCCTGGCGGTTCGCTCCCATGATGGAGGCGCTTCCCCGATTTCGTGGTCACCCATCAGGCATTTGCCGGCCCCCGCATCGGCGGTCGAGCAATGCCGATCTCTCCCGGCGGCCGGTATCCTCTTAAGGGAGCGTTTTATCCGTCGGGAGCCGGACGCGGATTCCTCCTACGCCATTACCTGGATGACGGAAAAGGCATGCTTTGGATCCATGAATCGGTCCATTTTTTGGACCCAGCATCGCCCGCTGCAGGGATATCTCTGGACACCGGCCGATTCTGCCGTGGTAGTGCGCGTGCGAGCTTTGCATGATGGGCGGGATTTTTGTGCCATCAGTTGCCGGAGTGTGCAGGAGGCCAACCGTGTTCTGACTGTTTTTAATATAACTTCCAATACCGGCGATTATCATCCGAGCCTGGATCGACCCGAGAACGGATGCTTTCGCGTACAAGACCTGCGCATCCGGTATTTGCTCTCAGGTATGGCCGTGGCGGCGCAGCGCGTTGCCGATGGAACGGCGATCTTAACTGCGGGTACATGGCGGGTGGCTATTCATGCCGCCGCGGAGGGTAGCTTCGGCGGACGGCCGATTCGCTGGCAGATTACACAGCAGAAAGATCAGGTCTGGTTTGATGCCGTCCTTTACACGGGCGACCCCATGGATTTTTCAACGGAAACGGCAGGACCGTTGAAATTGGCCGCCGGTCTGGAAATTTTAGGCCCGGAGGAGTCGATGGCAACACAGGCACCGGTGGTGGCATATCGAAGCGCTGGCAGCGTGGAAGCCCATTGGCTGGCCAATCTGCAAGTGGTTGCACCTGTCGTAGAGAGGCAATAAACCAATCCATGCCGGGGGCCAAGGAAGGGCGGCCAGATCCCCTGGCCGTCGCTGGAAACGGCGTCACTGGACGAACTGGCTAAATCTTCTTATATTTTCAATAATTATTGAACGCAATGCGCCGTTTAGCGGCGTTAATTTAATGAGGTTCCTATGCCAATTGTTGCCGTTGCCGCCTCCTTCACCGGTTTGGCACCCTATTTGGCGGCGGTAGATGAGCTTTTTGGGCGCGAGCTTGCCAGTACCTTGCCTCATGTCCAGCATCTGATTGGTCATGTGAACAGATTTCGGGGCAAGATGCTGCGGCCCACGCTGGTGCTGCTGTGCGGGATGGCGGTGGCGTCGCCGGAGATTGACACCAATGCCACAGCTTCCCGGAAACTCGGTCACGAACATGTGGTTCTGGCCACCGTGGTGGAAATGGTACACGTGGCCACCCTGGTGCATGATGACGTTTTAGACGGGGCGGAAATTCGCCGCCGCGGGGCTACCATTAACCATCTGCGCGGTAACGAGGCGGCGGTTCTCCTTGGCGATCTGCTCATCAGCCACGCCTTTCACCTGTGCAGCAGCCTCAACAGCCAGTCGGCCTCGCGCTTGATCGGCCATACCACCAATATTGTCTGTGAAGGCGAGCTGACCCAGAATTTTTATCGTCGCAACTGGAAACTCGACGAAGCCACTTATTTTGACATTATCTATCGTAAAACCGCCAGCCTCATCGAAACGTCATGCCGCCTGGGGGCGTTGGCCCGCGGAGCTTCGGCCCAGCTCATTGAAGCGCTGGCGCTTTATGGTAAACATCTGGGCATGGCGTTTCAGATTGTCGATGACGTTTTGGATATTGTGGGCCACCAGAAAACCGTGGGCAAATCTCTGGGCACGGATATCGACAAAGGCAAGCTCACGCTGCCGATGATTCAGTTTCTAAACCACGCAGCGCTGGAACACCGTGAACTGCTGGTGAGCCTGCTGGAGTCCGCCCAGGCGGATCGGGCGGAGCATGTGCGGCAACTGCTGATTCCCAGTCCCAGTATCGCCTATGCCCGCCAGCAGGCTCAATCGCTGGTGGATCAGGCGATTGCCGCCATTCAGGTATTGCCCGCGGGGGAAATTCGCGACATTCTCACCGCCATGGCCCGTTACACAACAGGCCGGGATCAATAAAAGCCGGAGGCCACCCCTGCCACCGCGCCTTGCTCCGTGTGCACCGGCCCTTTAAGTATCCAACGCGCTACACCTGGGGCCGCATTTGGGCGATGATGGCCACCAGGCGATCGGCCAGGTTTTCCAGCGGCAGCATTTCCGGTGCGGCGGAAGTGCGGCGTTTGAGTTCCACCTGACCCGTTGCCAGCCCTTTATCGCCGATGACAATCCGCAGCGGAATGCCTATTAAATCCCCATCCTTGAACTTCACTCCGGGGCGCTGGTCGCGGTCATCGAGTAGCACCTCCACACCGCGGGCCGCCAATTGCGTGTGAAGTTCGTCGGCCACGGTCCGGGTCTGGCCCTCATAGCGAATAGGCGTGATGAGAACTTCAAATGGGGCAATACCTATCGGCCAGACGATGCCATCTTTATCCGCAAGTGTTTCCAATGCCGCCACGATAATTCGGCCGGGCCCGATGCCGTAGCAGCCCATGATGATCGGTTGGCTTTGCTGTTTATCATCCAGATATACAGCGCCCAGCGCCTGGGAATATTTCGTGCCCAGCTTGAAGACATGGCCCAATTCAATACCTTTCTCCAACTTCAGGGCAGAGCCGTGGGGAGATTTGTCTCCATTGACCACGTTGCGGATATCGGCCACTTGGGCTGTACCGCGATGCTGGGCCTCGAGATGGGTGATCCAATTGAAATTGGTAACGTGGTAATCCGTTTCGTTGGCTCCGGTAACAGCGGTAACAATGGCCAGTGCATCCGGGTCAATCACCAGTAGCGCGCCGGTATGGTTTACCACATGCGGACCGACAAAACCAATCACAAAACCGGCCGCCCGGGCCGCCGCATCATCGGCCAGTTGCACCGGCCCCACCAGACGGCGCAGCTTGGCTTCATTCACTTCATGGTCGCCGCGAACACAGGCCACCACAAAGCCGCCGCCATCAGCCTCGCTTTTGGCGAAGACCAGCGTCTTAACCATGTTTTGCGGCGTGACGTGCAGAAATGCGCAAACCTGGTCCATGGTAGCCGCGCCGGGCGTATGAACACGTTGCAGTTGTGCAGGAACGTCCGCACCGGGAATGGGGAAGCCGGCGTCGGCTGGAATTTGTCGGTCTGCCCGTTCCAAATTGGCGGCATAAGAGCCGTCTTCGCTGCGGGCAATCAAATCCTCTCCCGCAGCGCACGGGCAAATAAATTCGTGGCTGGCATCGCCGCCGATCGGCCCGCTTTCGGCTTCCACCGGAATCGCCGTCACGCCGCAGCGTTTGAAAATGCGCACGTATGCCTGAAACATATCATGGTAGGTTTTACCCAGGCTTTCCACCGAACTGTGAAAACTGTAGGCGTCTTTCATGATAAATTCGCGCACCCGCAACAGGCCGCTGCGCGGGCGGGCCTCATCCCGAAATTTCTGCTGAATCTGATAAAGCGTCAAGGGCAATTGTTTGTGGCTGCTGACACAGGCTTTGACCAGTTCGGTGACAATTTCCTCGTGCGTTGGGCCTAAAATCATTTCCGCATCTTTGCGGTCCTTAAGCTTAAACAGCAGCGGGCCATAGTCAAAATACCGGCCGGTTTGCTTCCATAACTCGGCGGGCAGGATCGCCGGCATCTGTATTTCTTCCGCGTCAACGCGGGCCATTTCCTGACGCATAATGCAACAGATCTTCTGCATGGCCCGCCAACCCAGCGGCAGCCAGTCGTAGATACCGGCGGAAAGCCGTCGGACCAAACCAGCCCGTACCATCAACTGATGCGAAAGAATGTCCGCGTCCGCCGGTACTTCGCGGCTCGTGGGAATCAGGGTGCGTGACCAATACATGCGTTCTCCATTAAATCCATGCCCATGTTTGTACGGGTTTTACCACTTTCCGGCAAGCACCCGAGCCGGCGGCGCAGCACCACCAACCGGCAAACACATTTTGCCGGCAAACGGTCCGCTATTTGCTCCGGATCATGCAATCGTAAGCTCTGCGGCGACTGAAAGGCCACGTTCGCACTGCTTGGGAGCTTTCATGCTTATTCAAATTGGCTACGATATCCGCTTTACCATTCCCTCCCCAACTCCCATGTTGCTGCTCCTGCACACCTGCGCTGGAAAATATCACTTTGCCCAAGCTGAAAACCTGGTCATTTCTCCCTACACTCCAGCCCAGTTTTTTCTCGATCATTTCGGTAACTTTTGCACCCGTCTGGTGGCCGCGCCCGGCACCTTAATGCTAACCAATGAGGCTATTGTTGAGGTGAATGGCCAACCCGATGCCGTCAACCTCACCGCCATTCAACATCCGGTGCAGGATTTGCCCCTTGATACGCTGCCATTTCTTTTGGCGTCACGTTATTGCGAGGTGGATCGCCTTACTGATTTCGCATGGCAACGCTTCGGCACCGGCCCGACCGGCTATGGCCGCGTACAGGCTGTTTGCGATTTTGTGCATCATCACGTTGCCTTCGGCTACATCTTCGCCAATTCCGGCAAATCCGCCTTCGACACCTTCAACCAGCGTCAGGGCGTTTGCCGGGATTTTGCCCATTTGGCCATTACTTTCTGCCGCTGTCTGGGCATTCCCGCCCGTTATGCCACAGGTTATCTCGGTGACATCGGCGTGCCGTTGAACCCCGATCCCATGGATTTTTCCGCCTGGTATGAGGCCTACCTCTCCGGCCATTGGTATACCTTCGATGCCCGCCACAATCATCCACGCATCGGTCGTGTTGTGATGGCCTATGGCCGCGACGCCGCGGATACGGCCCTTACCACCACTTTCGGCCTGACCACGCTGGCACGCTTTACCGTCGTCACCCGCGAGCTCTAAAGGCGCGGAATTGCCTGTTAAGCCTTATGGTAGTCACCTGACTGGTGGAAAACCGCGGAAGTGGTAGCAGCGCCGCACAAAAATCTTTTCGGTGGGTACGCCCCGAAAATACAATTGAATGACCTGTACCGGCGTAATGCGTGCAAACGCTGGGGCCAGCACCTTGTTCACGGTGGCCTGCCCTAAAATGCCGGTGAGCACGGCGTTGCGGCCCAAGAATCGTAATTGGCCGGTACGCGGATTTTTTTGGTTTAATCCCGGCCATAAATCAAACTGGCTGCCCTTGCCGCCGACTCGCGACTGAATGCAAAAGACAAAGGGGCGGCCCGGTAAATAAAAATGCAGCGAACTGGCGGTATCCCACCGCGTGGCAATGATCAGCGGCGGATGCTTGTGTCCCTGCGTCAGGGCCAGGCGAACCCTTTCGATGGCCGCCGCCCGAGCCCGCATATTGCGTAAACGAAACGCGGGATCCCACCGCCGGGGGGGGGTATGCGGCAAGAGTCTTGCCAGTTGGGGATAAACCCGCTGCATATTTTCCGCCGCTAAAATGAGCAAAAATCCCCACACCACTGCGGCCACCAGCCACTTGCGATAAGCACTGGGCCGGCCGCCATTTTTATTCCATTCCTCGCTGGCCTGGCCGGCCAATAACACCATCGCCGCAAAAAAACCGGCTGCGGGCCAGTTCGCCTGTACCTTGCTCCACAGGCTTAGCAGTGTGTAAAATCCGAAAATGGGCAGGGCAATCCCCAACAGAAAAATCCATCCGGTGGCCGCCACCGGCGGCAACGTTCTGGCCCTTTTCCAGCCGACCGCCACCGCCATTGCCAGAAATACAAACATGAATCCGGCCGTGATGCCGGCCTCGGATCCGATAAAACTTAAAACCCGCATCGGCGCACCTTCCAACCGCGTCAATATGTGGAGGGTGCCGCCGTGAATGCCTCCTTCTCCGCCAATCGCGCGAAACATCACCCAGTGGTGATCGGCATTCCATACCAAGGTCGGAACTTGGATGACCACCGCCACCAACACCGCCCCCGCACTATGCCAAGTGGAAAGTTTCTTGCGCAGGTACGGGCTGCACCACGCGGCAATCGCAATGGAGGGCGGCAGGGCAATGAGTATCGGCTTGCACAAATTACCCAGACCCACCAGCACACCCGCCGCGTACAGCCATCCCACGCGGGCACGGCCCCAAGTCGCTTTTGCGGGACCCCATTGCTCTTCACTCGGTTCCACCGCCAGCCACGTACAAAGCGTAGCCAAGGCCCAGCAGCAATACGTCGGCGAATCAATGGTGATCAGCAAACTACCCACCGCGAACACCGGCATCGCGGCCGATAATACAATCACCATGAGTCCCGCACGATCGTCACGGAAGATGCGCCGGGCCAACAACAAGCTCGCCAAACCGCTGATACTGGAAAAAATAACCGCGGGCGTGCGAATCTCCGGCATCGTGGCGTGGGCCACGCCAAACCAGCGTCCCACCAGCACCGCCAGATGAATAATAAAGGCGATCCCCGGTCCTTTGGTGTAATAGCCCCAGGCTAAATGCTGCGACCACTGCCAGTAATGACTTTCGTCTTCGGTCAAATCGAAAGGGCAGTGATGAAAAAGAAAAATGATGTTGCTGATCAGGCCCAGCGCCAGCAGCCCGAAAGCTACTATCGTACACCACCTGCGATGCACCCAGACCGGTGCTTGCACCTCAACATTCGGGGAAGATGATTTGGACAATCCGCAACTCCATTTAGGCCAAGCCCAATCTTAACGGCTGGGACCTGAGTCGCAACCCATGGACGGATCATCGGCTTGCTGGGGGTGTAATAATGTTGTGAAGAAGTGGAAATGTCACCCTCACACGACAACGCTGGAAAGTCTCCAGGAAGGCGGCTCGCGGCGGACCTAGCCACACGTTCAATTGATGCTACGTGTGTCGTAGCGGTCAAACGGATGATCGCATGGCGTTGCACGATCGTGAGCCCGGGGGCCGGCAGTCGTTGTCATCTGCGTACACGTGTATGTGTTGGAAATTTCCACCCACGTCGTCTTGTAGCTGGAAATTACGCGTGATGACCGACTTTTCGTGTGTGACCGGGTTGGGGCCTGCTTTCCGGTGCAGAGCAATCCCGCTAGCCATCGGAATCCAACGCTGCCGTTCCATGGGAGCATACCACGCTACTGCGGAGCAATGTCAAAGGCTATAACCACTTGATGCGGCAAATTGACCTCTTGTCGCGCTTGGCCGTCGTGCCGGCCACCAAAATCGCCAACAATGGAAGCTGCACTCTGACTGTGGTGTTTATTTGCTGGGCGCTTGAATGCAGATCGCGATGATAAACATCACCAGCAAGATAATAAATACCAGACATCCAAGGCTGGCCAAGCAGCCACCGTAACTGCATCCTTTGTTTTGCTGAGTCGAATGTGCATTGTGGGCAAAGTGCGGTGCGCTGTGAACGCCGCTGTGGTAGCCGGTGTGCGAGGTGTAAAAAACGCCCGTACCGGGGATGCCAACCGTTCTCCGGATGCCCGTGCTTCCGATGGTAATATGCGCTCCACGCACGCCTGCGGAAAATGAGGGACCATGTTTGGAGATGTTCATGGTAAAGCCGGGTGCAATTCTTACCCGGCGAAACACGCGCAACCCCATGCAATCCTCGCTTTCTTGGAAGCAGGCCGCAGCACGACAAAAGCCCCAAGTGCATTGTCAACCAGCCGCCCTTTTTTTGGGCGGGGGCAGGCTGGACCTTGAAAATTCGGCCAAACGAGGGCGACGGGGATCGAACCCGCAACCTTCGGATCGACAATCCGATGCTCTAACCAATTGAGCTACGCCCTCATGGATGGAGACCGAATCTTCAAGCCCGCAAGTCTAGCCGCAGTGGGCAGCTAATTCAACTCTGGGCAGGTTGAGCAAGCGTTGAAGTTGCTCCTAGCAGCATGCGGGGGTAAAATTCAGTCTCTTAGGTCTCGGCTGTCGGCGACGGTGTTGGTGTCGTATGGTTGGGGGCGCGGGCATTTGCCGGATTGCGGTAAATGGAGGCAGTATTGGCTGGGAATGGTCGATTGTCATCACAACAATTTATACAGCGCATCAACGCCCGCACAGCCGTCATTGGGGTGATGGGGTTGGGTTATGTGGGCCTGCCGTTGCTGCGAACTTTTCATGCTGCCGGATTCAAAACCATCGGCTTTGATATAGATCCGGGTAAGGTGGAAATGCTGCGCGCCGGCCGATGTTATCTGCGCCACTTGGGCGATGAATTTATTCGGGAGATGGCCGGATCCGGCCGCTTTGAAGCTACCTGTGATTTCCAGCGACTCAGCGAACCGGATGCCATCGTGATCTGCGTTCCCACCCCCCTGGGCCGACATGCTGAACCAGATTTAAGCTTTGTCCAAAATACCGCCGAGGCGGTGGCTTGCCGATTGCGTCCCGGCCAATTAGTGGTGCTGGAATCCACTACGTATCCCGGCACCACCCGTGAAATTGTGCTGCCGATATTGCAAAAGGCTGTGGGGGATAAATCGGAGTCAAAAGCCGGGCAACCAGCGGTCAATCCCGCGGCATTACGCTGTGGAGTGGATTTTTTCCTGGCTTTTAGTCCCGAGCGGGAAGATCCCGGCCGCAAAAGCCACAGCACGCAAACCATTCCGAAACTGGTGGGAGGAATTGACGCGGAAAGCCTGGCTGTGGCTGTGGCCCTCTACGAAACCGCAGTGCAAAAAGTGGTCGCGGTAAGCAGTGCGGAAGTGGCGGAATCCGCAAAATTGTTGGAAAATATCTACCGGTGTGTGAATATCGCTCTGGTCAACGAAATGAAGGTGCTGTTGGATCGGCTTGGAATTGATATCTGGGAAGTGGTGGATGCGGCGGCCACCAAGCCGTTCGGCTTTCAGGCGTTTTATCCGGGTCCGGGTCTGGGGGGGCACTGTATTCCGATTGATCCGTTTTATTTGACTTGGAAAGCTAGGGAAGTGGGCTTGCCGACGCGCTTCATCGAGCTTGCCGGCGAAATTAACCAGCATATGCCGGACTACGTTATTCAACGGCTGACCGGAGCGCTCAACGGCCATAACAAATCGGTGAAGGGCAGTCGCATTCTGGTGCTGGGCATGGCCTACAAGCCGGATATTGACGACATTCGAGAAAGTCCAAGCCTTGAACTCATCGAAAAATTATTAGCCCTGCAAGCTGATGTGGAATATAACGATCCGCACATCCCTCAAATTCCCCGGATGCGGCGGCACCGACTACGCTTAAAAAGCGTGGAAATTTCTCCGGCGACCTTAGCTGGTTATGACTGCATCCTGATTGCGACCCATCACTCTGCCTACAATTGGCGGGAAATCGCCGATAACGCCCAACTTATTGTGGACACGCGCGGCGTGATGCGCAAGGTGCCCCATGCGCCGGGAAAGGTTGTGTTTGCGTAACTTCCGGTGGGGACAGATAGTGCAACGGCGATCCGAGTCGGTGGAGTGTCGGCAATTTCAGCCCTGATCCGCAAGAAAGCGGGCACCGCACGACAGTCAGGGGGTCAACCCCTGATGTACCCTGACTGCGGAAGAACTAAAAGCGTAATTCTCCACGATATTTTGTTTGTTAAAGTAGATTACCAGAGAATTCCGGTGGCCCTTGGCATCCGAGCGGAACAGATTTTCAAAAGGAATAAAATCGCTGGCGGTGGCCTGCATTCTGGTGAATTCATATTCCCATACCTGATTTCCACCAGAGGTGAATGATACCTTCATGGGATCACCATAGAGTGCCCGCACCTGGGCCTGGGTGGTCTGTCCACGTACCAGATGTTCCGAGACACTTTGCGTGGTTTGATGGGCAATACGGTCATTGCCGGCGCTGGAACATCCGGCGACAGCGCTGGTGAAGATTACCAGTGCAACCGTGATCAGAGGGGTGCGAGTCATCTTGAAGCTCCTGCCAAAGCCATTGTAAAAAACCAGACGGCGCTCCGCATGACACCAGTTCGCCGCCGACACCATTCACGGCCGATATTAGACCCAACTCCTGTAAAAAAAGCAAGGTGGCCGTCGCCATCCATGGAGCCGTGATTTCAAACTTGGGGATTGGTCGAGCCGGGCGAATGCTGGTCCGATGTGGTGGTGGATTCGGGCATGGGGGCTTGCTTAGTTGCGGGTTTGGGCGTCCTTTGAAAGTGCCCCCAGCACAGGAAAAATATGATGATGCCCACCGTCGCGGCACCGCAGAGTTGCACCGACCAATCCAAAATTCCCTGCGGGCGCGCCAGATAACGGATGCTCATCAGCAGAGCCACCAATCCCATGAAAATCGCCACCAAAGAGCTTACCACGTCGCCGATAATTCGTTGTTTGTCCATGACGGAAGTCCTTTCAAGGGCCCGGCATTTCCAGGGTCGGACCAGATCAGTTGGTCTGGGCCAGTTGCAGCCGCATCATCAACAAGGCGGTATCCAACTGGGTATCGTAGGCTGGTTCGTTCGTGACTCTGTTGATGACCTTTTGCGTGGCCGGCGAGGGCTTATAGCCCGGAGCGGGAATAATGTCATTGTACTGCCAAGTAGCCTGCAACTGACGCATCTGCAGGGGCGAAAATGGCACGTGTACGTCGGGCTGAACGCCCCAGACTCTGGCACGATCCAGACGCTGAATGCACTCTCCATCAGGCAGGTAATAATAGGCCATGGTGATTTTCATCAGGGCGTTGCCTGCGGTGCCCACCGGATGCATGGTTTGCACACATCCCTTTCCGAAAGTGCGGTGGCCCACCAGCAAGGCTCTTTTAAGGTCATGCATGGATCCACTGAAAATTTCCGAGGCGCTGGCGCTGTCCTGATTTACCAGAAGAATCACCGGAATATTGGGTGGCACCAGCGGGTCTCCCTGCGCCACGTAATCGTGTCGCGGCCACACCCGACCTTTGGTGGAGAGAATGGTTCCCTGGTTGAGGAACATGTTGCACATTTTTAGAGCGGTTTCCAGATAGCCACCGGGGTTAAAACGCAGATCCAGAATAATGCCGTGCACATGATGACGCAAAAGATGTTGGATGGCCTTTTGAAACTCCTGTGCGGTATCCAACTGAAATTGCGTGATCCGGATGTAGCCGATGTGGTCGCGCCGATCAATCATGAAACGCCATTTTGTCGAGCCATGCTTGCGGCGGATGCCCTTGATGGAATTCACGCGAATTTCCTGGCGTTTAAGTCGGAATATCATAATGGCGGGATGGCCCTTGCGACGGATGCCGAGAGTGACGTAGGTGCCGGGCTTGCCGGTAATGCGCTGCACCACCTGATTGATGGTAATGCCGGTGGTGCTCTGGCCATTGATGGTGACAATCACATCGCCGGCTTCAATGCCGGCCCGGAAAGCCGGAGTGCCTACCAGGGGACTAACCACCCGGGGCGCGGCGTTGGTCATTTGTATCTGAATACCCACTCCGCCGAAGACACCGCTGATTTCCTTGTCAAATTCTTTCACTTCCTTCGGCCAGAACACCACGGTGTAGGGATCCAGTGTGGCCAGGCCGCTGTCGGTGAATTCGCGGATCACTACGCGTTTGGGCAGTTGCACCGTGGCTTTGTTGGCGCTGGTCACTTGCTGCCAGTAGCCTATCATCTGGGCGGTATCAATGCTCTTGGCGGTTTTCACCTGCTGCATAATGTTCGCCAAATCCGCGGTGAATTGATGGCATTTGGCCGCGTTGGCCAGCAGGGGAAAGGCATGACTCAGCGGTGGTAATTCCGGGAACAGTTCGATGGTGCGCAGACCGCCCACCAGCAGTTTGCGATAGGGCACCGGCAGCACCCAGTCGTCATGGGCCCGCTGGAAGGCGTTTATCATCATCACCTGACTGATACCGGTAAGCCGGTTTCTCCAGTTGGAAAAGGTCGGCGGTGTCTGAAAGGTGGGCGCGGGCTTTTGGTTGGGGACCAAAGTGTTGTTTTTGTTTACTTTACTGCGCTTGAAGAGTTTGCTTTGCATCGCGAAGAACTCTTTGGGCGTGTAACGTCCGAGCAGGGTGGTAATGCGTACCATGCGCTTATAGCGTTTATCGTAACGCATGGAGATTTTAAACAAGTCGTGAAGTTCGGCATAGAGCTCCAGCGATTCCAGCCAGCGCCCCTGGTGATCGTAGGCCGCGGCTTTTTCAGCAACTTGCTGCGCAATTTTTTCTACCCACGGCAGATGCCGGAAGGCGGTTTTATGACGGCTTACCGCATAGGCCGCCAACAGATGCCCGAGGGCCGGCAGATCCTTTCCCGCTTGCGCCGACGTTTGGGCCAACTGCGATTGCTGCACGTATTGCTGGTGCGATTGCTGGGCCATTTTCAGCATGAGGTGGGCATACTTTTCCTGCCAACGGTAAAGTCGGGCCATGCCGGGGGCCTGGGAATTTGATGGATGCAAGGCCAGAAGGGCGTGGACTTTTTGCTCACGTACCAAGCGGCTGACTTGCTCGGCGTACGCGGCAGGTGTATTGGCGCTTAGCAGATGCACCACGCCCGCGGCGTTGCCGGCTACGGTGCCGGCACAGGCGCGGTTGCCTCCAAGACGCCAGCTCAGCACAACAATCGATACAATTCCCAAACCAATGAGAATACTACTGCTGACTACCATTTTTCGAATCAAGTGCGCATCATCCACGGCCAAACATCCTTACCAGCATCCGCGCAAGCCGCAACGGAGTCTCTACAATACCCTAAATTGACCAGACAAGCACACCAGGCGCGCAATCCGCCGACCCGCCGGGGTGTCCAATACTGTCGCAATGGCCCCAACGCCAATGGATGCTAACCTGACCATATCGCGTCACGCGGCGCATTTTAAAAATTCTGGAAGATTTCGCCGTCGCCATAATCCTTATAAATCGTCCATTTACGTGGCTTTCGTGAGATATAATCACCCGGTCCTTAGTTTATTTCGAACCCACGCCACGCGCCTGAAAGCCAGTCTCCTCCCGTTAATTACGAGTGGAAGGCCTGCGGCGTTCAACTTGAGTTCGGGGCGATTGTGTCGGCCGCGGCTCTTTGCCTCGATGGTGGCTCCGCACATAAAGGCGGATAGGCGTTTCGGTAAGCACCGTTCTAGCTCGGAGTTGCCGGACGAAAAACCGCCGATATTCCTCCGTGATGAGATCTGGATTATTCACAAATAGCACAATCGTGGGTGGATATACACCAATTTGCGTGGCGTAATACACCTTGACGGGGCGGGTGGTGGGGCTGCTGGGACCGCGCAGTTGCAATATGTCTTCCACCGCCTGATTCAACTGGCCGGTCGTGAGACGATGCCCCGCCTGGGCATGAATGGTAAACGCCAGATGCACGGTCTGTTCGATATTCAGGCCCTCCTTAGCGCTGATTCCGACAATGGGCGCATAGTCCAGCCGCCGTAAAATACTGCCGATGTACGTGGAATATTGTTCTAAAGACGCGCGCTCCGCCACCAGATCCCATTTATTGACCACGATGATCACCGGCTTGAATTCTTCGGCGATATAAGCGGCTATTTTTTGATCCACATCACCGGATTCCTGCGTGGCATCCAGCAGCAGAAAAACCACGTCCGCCCGCCGAATAGATCGCTGCGCCCGGTGAAAGCTGTAGAATTCCAGATCGTTACTGGTCATTTTAGATCGCTTGCGTACACCGGCGGTATCGATGATCAAAATGTACCGGCCCGCCACCTCCACGCGCACGTCCACGCTGTCGCGCGTGGTGCCGGGAATATCTGAGACAATCACGCGATTTTCGCCCGCCAGGGTGTTGACCAGAGTACTTTTGCCGGCGTTACGCTTGCCCACAAAGGCCAGTTTGAGTTCCGGGGTTGGCGGTGATGTTTCATCTTCAGTTGGGGGAGGCAGCGCCGCCACCACCGCATCAAGCAATTTATCGCGTCCACGATTCTGTCGGCAGGAAATGCTGATCGGCTCGCCAAAGCCAAAAGAGAAAAACTCCGCGGCATTGGCCGCCAGACGTGGGCCATCCGCCTTGTTGGCCACCAACAGCACCGGCTTGTTGAATGGTCGCAGGTAGGCGGCGACCGATCGGTCCAGCGCGGTGGGGCCGTCCTTAAGATCAAGCACAAAAAGCAGTAACTCCGCCCCTTCAATCGCCAACCCCAATTGCGTTTGGACCTCGGGTGCCAATTCTTGCGAATTCGCAATGCCGTAGCCGCCGGTATCGGTTAATTCAAAGGTTCGGCCAGCATGGGTCACCAGGGATGAAATACGGTCGCGCGTGACGCCGGCGGTCGGATCGACAATGGAAATAAGCCGGCCCGTAAGAAAATTCAACAGGCTGGATTTTCCTACGTTGGGACGACCGACAATGACAACATGACGCAAAGACATTCATTCACTTCGTTTCTGGCCGAGGCCGGATTCACGCGGTTTGTCCGCAACAATGTTTATATTTTTTTCCGCTGCCGCAGGGGCAGGGATCGTTGCGGCCGATCTTCGGCATCACGTTGACGATGGGGGCCACGGGCTGATCGGTGTCTTCCGGATCCTCAGCAGATTCAGACTCCTCCTCGGCGGGCAGGGCGGCATTGCTCATCGCTTCCACGGCGGCGCTGGAGTCCACCCCGTAGGATTCATGGGGGTCAAACACCTCCTGCACTGGTCCATATACATTGCGCATCGCATCGCTGGAGGCCAGACGCACCCGGAAAATCACATCCGTGACTTTATCGCGCAGCGCCCGCATAAATTCCATGAAGAGTTTGGAACCCTCACGTTTGTATTCGGTCACGGGGTCCCGCTGGGCAATGCTGCGCAGACCGATGGAATCGCGCAACTGATCCATCGCATAAAGGTGGTCTTTCCAGGTTTCATCGAATATCTGCAAAAGCACGTTGCGTTCCAGTTCCGTCAATTCCCGGCGGAGGAAAGTATGGGCCAGTTCACGCAGCCGCTCCCGCCGTTCCGCAGGCGGTTCATCAACGAACTCATCGGGCGGCACCGCCGTGACAAAGCGATTGGCTACCCAGGCCGCGAGTTGTTCCGATTCGGGCAGCTTTTCCACCGCTTCATCAATTTGCCGATCGATGTCGGTGTTGGCCCGGGCCGAGATAGTCACCAGATGCTGGTGTAATTTCTTAAGGTCCATGGACCGTATTTCATCGCCGGTGATCGGAGCGTCAAACTTAGCTTTGATATAGGTGGCGAGTTGTTCCGAGGCGTAGACATTGTCCGTGCCGCCGGAGCCAAGGGTGACCTCCAGGGCATATTCCACCGGGTAGGCGATTTCCCTGTGCTGGTAGAGGCGGCGCGCGGTGGTGAGAATAACTTCCGCCGCCTGTTCCGGCGTTTTATTCACCAGTTCTTCCGGGGGTAACTGCATGTCAAACTTGGTATTGGCCCAGGTGGACAATTGTTGCTGGGGATAATGTTTCACCAGGTATTTGGCCAGCGGGGTGCAGTCTTTGATCTCGATTTGTTCCAGCGCCTTTTCCACCAGAGTTTCGGCGATATGGTCGCGGTCCATCGTCTTAAGATTGGCGGCGCTGATCGACACATGAAACTGATTCATCGCCCAGGTGGACAGGCCGGCATAGTCCCAGTCGGCAGGCTCCGCATCGGGATCCATGAATTCCGAAAGCGAGGTGTGAATGTTGGTGCGCGCCTCTTCGCGGGTTTTATCCCGGATGGTGTGTTCCAGCACCGCCAGTTCCGTATCCCGGAGTTCCACCGGGTCGATGACGGTGTTGAAATTTGTCCGTACCCATTCGGCAATGCAGACGGCGACATAATCGCGGTTCAAGTACTGGTTGACCGCATCCTGGACGGCTTCTTGGATGATTTCAAAAATCATCTCCTGCAGATTGCGGCCTTCCAGGATTTTCTGTCGCGAAGTGTAGAAGTATTGCCGCTGATGATTGCGAACTTCATCGTATTCCAGCAGATTTTTGCGGATCCCAAAGTTGCGCTCTTCCACTTTTTTCTGGGCTTTTTCCACTCCACGGGTCAACCACCGATGCTCAATGGCTTCGTCTTCCTTCATGCCCAGGCGTTGGAGGGCCCGCAGCGTGAATTCCGAAGCGAAAAGCTTCATCAGGTCATCTTCCAGACTTACAAAGAAGCGCGATCGCCCTGGATCACCCTGCCGGCCAGAGCGGCCGCGAAGCTGGTTGTCGATGCGCCGCGCTTCGTGGCGTTCGGTCCCGACGACGTAGAGTCCGCCAGCTTCAGTGACGCCCGGCCCAAGCTTGATATCCGTGCCGCGGCCGGCCATGTTGGTGGCAATGGTGACCGCTCCCACCAGTGGGCCTTGTTTACTCTGATACTGCCGGCCCGCCTTGGCCACGATTTCCGCCTCGCGTTCATGGTTTTTGGCATTGAGCACTTCATGTTCGATCCCATATCTTTGAGCCAGCATGTTGGAAAGCCGCTCCGACTTTTCCACGCTGGTGGTGCCCACCAGGACCGGCTGGCCTGAATCGGAAACCTCCTTGATATGTTCGGCAATGGCATCCCATTTAGCTTTTTCCGTCAGGAATAATAAATCATCGTCATCCTGTCGAATCAGCGGCCGATTGGTCGGAATCAACACCACTTCCAGTTTGTAAATTTTGTCAAATTCCTCCGCTTCCGTCATGGCCGTGCCGGTCATGCCCGCGATGCGGCGATAGAGCTTGAAAAAATTCTGGATGGTGATGGTGGCCATGGTCTGCGTTTCCGGTTTGACGGTTACACGCTCTTTAGCCTCGCAGGCCCGGTGCAGACCGTCGCTCCATTGCCGGCCCACCATCAGTCGGCCGGTGAATTCATCCACAATGATGACTTCGCCGTTTTGCACCACGTAGTCCTTATCCCGCTCGTAAACGACGTGAGCACGCAGGCTTTGTTCGATCAGGTGCGGCCAATCCATGTTGCCGCCGACATAAAAAGAACCGACTCCGGCATATTCCTGGGCCTTTTGAATACCCTCATGCGTAAGCTGGACCGACTTGCGGTCCAGTTCGATTTCATAGAGCTGCACATGGTTGATAAGCTGCGCCTCCGCCTGGGTCAACTGCCCGCGCAGATCCGTCACCAGCTTCTGAACCGACGAGAGTTTGTCCATCTCACCGCGGACGTTCTTGATTTCACCTTCCGCCGTTTTCAGTTGACGCTTCAGGTGCTCCACCCGGGCATTTGCCAGTTCCCATGGCTTCTGGGCGGCAATGAGTTTGCGCGTCACCTCATCGGCCGCCCGATAACGCGGCGAATCGTCGTGCGCCGGACCGCTGATAATCAGCGGCGTGCGGGCTTCATCGATCAGGATGCTGTCGATTTCATCAACGATGACAAAATCCAGCGGCCCCTGCACCTGCTCCGCCAACTGCTGCTTCATGTTGTCGCGTAGGTAGTCAAACCCGAATTCGCTGTTGGTGCCGTAGGTCACGGTACATTGATAGGCCTTTTGGCGGGCTTCGTTTTCCATAAATGCCTGAATGTAGCCGACAGACATGCCCAGAGCATAAAAGGCCGGAGCCACCCAGGCGGCGTCGCGCCGCACCAGATAATCATTGACCGTTACCACATGGCAATGCCAGCCGCGCAAACCCATGAGAAAGCAGGCCAGCGGCGCGACGAATGTTTTGCCTTCGCCGGTGGCCATTTCCGCAATTTTGCCCTCGTAAAGCACCATACCCCCAATCAATTGCACATCAAACGGATGGGCTCGAAAAGGCGGGCGGTCTGCAGGTACTGCGGCGCGCAGCAATTCATAGAGTTCCACCGGCATTTCCACAAACCGCCAGTCGTGTTCAGATTTGCATTGGGCTTTGACCTGCTCAAATAACTCGCGCCCCCGTGGAGTCAACGTGGTGGGGTCAAACCCGACGCCGGGGTTCAGGGTGTTGCGCAGGCCGATATGCCGATCCATCGCCTCACGCATCAGGGCGAATGCGGTCGGCAAAACCGCCACATCATCTTCGCCTTTGGCCAGCCGGGCGCGTAACTCCTCCGCATGGGCGCGCATTTGCCCATCGCTCATCACGCGAATCGATGGTTGCAATGCGTTGATTTCCCTTACCCGGGCGGCATAGGATTTGATCAGACGTTCATTACGCGAGCCAAAAACTTTGGCCAGCGTTTTATTGAATACCTGCGGTAGCATCATCAAGGCCTTTTAATGTCGTGTCGTGAAGGAAAACCCGTAGGGGTACATCGTTGTCCCGCAGCGCTGTTGAAAATCCGGCGGGATTTATGCCGATGGGGGTGGCGGGAGCAGGCTGTGGCGGCGCAGAAAATCCAGTACCCGCGAAAGCGTGCGGAGCGTGGGCTGGAGGTGGACAGACTCGGAATTGCCGTTGGACTCGCCGGTGAGCGCAGGCGCACCGCAGGTCAGCGTGGAGGTCAGATATACGCATCGAGCCGGATGTCGCCGCCGGTACATACGCCCAAGCTGATATAGCTTGCCGATGGCCCCACGGTGCAGCACTTTGTGCCAGTGAGTCCATGCGCAGGCGATGCGCGGCAGCGGGGCGGTGCCGCGTGCGACCTGGGAAAGTGAGGCGAATGTGGCGGCCACTTTATTTCGGCCTGCCGTCGTGGCGGCGGAATTGCAGCAAAGAATGGCCAGGGCGCAGGACAATACGGCGATGACCGCCGCACCGGCGTGTCCGCTTGGCTCGAGAATGCTGGATTTTAAACGTACCATCTTTAGCTAACCTGGCCGCTGACACCCAAGTGAAATATCTTAGCCGGTATCGCGATAAAATGCACGGTGTCGCGGGGCCTTGCTACCGGTGGGGCGGCTGCGGCTACCGACAACCGGCGGGATAAAATCCGTCGGCCGGAACCGATTGTTCGCATCGGGCTCTACCGGATGGCTTGGTACAGGCCCAAGGCCGGCGTGCAACAATCGGTAAGGGCTGTGGAAAGCCCGCTTGGCCAGGCGGCGATCACTTTATACGCTGCGCAAGTATTCGCGGGAACAAATCAGGCCGCGTTTTTCGCCTTCTTCGGTGCCATTGAAGTGTTCGTCTTCGAGTTCCACGCTGACCATGCCTTGATAGTGGGCGGCTTTGAGCAGGGAAAAAATACGCCCCCAATGAGCGCAGCCGTGGCCCGGAATGGTATAGCGCCAGTGATGACCACCCCAGCCGTGGCCCTTAGCGAACGTGGCGGGCTGCAAGTTGCCATGCTCATAGAGTTCATCTTCCATCACTTCCGTATCTTTGCCATGTACATGGTAGACGCGTGGCGCGAATTCGGCCAGAAATCGTACATGGTCTATGCCCACGCGGATTAAATGGGACGGATCATAATTGATGCCGACATTGGTTGGCAGGTCCTTGAGAAATGCGCGATAGTCGGCGGTGGTACAGGCCAGACTGGAATAATGCGGTGCTCCGCCGGGCCATCCTTCAATGGCCAGCCGGGAATTTGTGGAATTGATGGCTTGGGCCAGTTGGCCATAGCCGTCGATAGCAAAGCGGAAATTTTCCGCGCGTGGGCGGGCGTGATCTTCCGGGATCACAACGACGAAAAAGTTTTTAACGCCGAGGGTAGCGCACTGCATGACGAGTTCAGCGTTCCGGGCGGCAGCATCTTTGCGCTTGCCGGCATCAGGCGAAGCCAGCATGCTCCAATCTTTTAAGTCCACGGTGCCGATGGTCAAACCCGCGTCCTTGATTTTTCGCAGTTCATTGATGGGTTCAGGGCCGGTGTCGATGCCGACGAAATGATGGTCCTTGGCGAATTTGGCCAGCACCGCCAGATCACGCTGCCAAGGGCTGCCGCCGCGTCTAAAGCCTATGGGAAAATCACCTGTGTGTGTGTGGGACATGGTTTTAAACCTCCGATTTTAGACTACATTCACCGACCTTGAGTGAAATGGTATAGCGACAGAGGAATTCTCGCAATCCCGATGGGGTAAGCTGATTTTTTCCGTCGAGGTGCCTACACTTCTCTGGGAGGAGGATAAAGGCAAGTGTGCCGGGTATGATCAGCTTAATGCAGTTGATCATGGTGGATTGAAGATCAGAATAGTTTTAGAAAGGTGTATCATGGCCAGCGCAAAGATCAACCCGCGTACCCAAGCCCTGCACGATGTAGGGCAAAGTCTGTGGTTGGATAACATTACCCGAGAACTGCTCTCCAGCGGAACGCTGCAGCGGTATATCCAAGAGCTTTCCGTTACCGGGCTTACTTCCAATCCCACCATTTTTGACCATGCCATCAGTAAAAGTACTTCTTATGATGCCGCCATCGGGCACCTGCGGGACACCGGCAACCATTCGACGGAAGATATTTTTTTTCGGCTGGCGATTGATGATCTGCAGCGGGCCGCCGACCTATTCCGACCGGTTTACGATCGGACGCACGGCGTGGATGGCTTTGTGTCGTTGGAGGTCTCGCCGTTACTCGCTTACGATACAGCCCCAACACTCGCCGCCGCCAAGGATCTCTGGACTCGTGCGGCTCGTGCGAATTTGTTTATTAAAATTCCAGGCACAGCCGCGGGCCTCCCGGCCATTGAGGAGGCGATTTTTCACGGCATCCCGATCAATGTGACATTGCTGTTTTCGGCCCGGCAATATGTGGCTGCGGCGGAGGCGTATACACGCGGCGTTGAGCGGCGCGTTGCGGCGGGTCTGAACCCCCGGGTGGGCAGCGTGGCGAGTGTGTTTATCAGTCGATGGGATAAGGCGGTCATGGGCAAGGCACCCGAAGCGCTGCGCAACCAACTGGGTCTGGCCGTGGCGAATTATACGTACAAGGCCTACCGGGAATTGATCGGGGCCGGTCGCTGGAAAAAGCTTATAGCGGCCGGAGCCATGCCGCAACGGCTTTTGTGGGCCAGCACCGGAACCAAGGATCCACAGGCCCCGGACACGCTTTACATCAGCGCTTTGGCCGCTCCGGACACCATCAACACGATGCCGGAGGAAACCCTGCTGGCGTTTGCCGACCATGGCACCGTCGCCCAGGTGATGGCCTGCGATGTGGGCTGGTCACAGGACGTGGTAAAAGAATTCGCCAAGGTCGGCTTTCAGGTGGATGCCTTGGCGGAACAGTTGCAGCGGGAAGGTGCCGCGTCCTTTGTAAAATCGTGGAATGAACTCATGGGGTCGGTACAGATCAAGGGGGCAAAATTGGCGGCCGCCCGAACCTAAAAAACCAGCTTGCCAGGCACGTCCGGGATGAGGGCTTGGCTACGGCGGTGGCTGAACCTGCATGGCATTTGTTTAATGGAGCTCTCTCAATGGTGGTAAACAAAAGTATCAAAACCGCAGCGGACGGCGAGACGGAAATTGCGCTTCAGCGGCGGTCGGCGTGGCAGGCCCTGATCCGGCACTACGAAACGCTGCGCACCCGGCAGTTGCGGGATCTTTTCGCCGGCGACGCGGGGCGGGCGGAACGCTTCCAATTGGAAGCGGCGGGCTTATTTCTCGATTATTCCAAGCATCGGATGACTGATGAAACCATGGCGATGTTGTTCGATTTGGCCCGGCAAAGCGGCGTGGAAGCGCGGCGCGATGCGATGTTCGCGGGGGAACGAATCAACCGCACGGAAAACCGCAGTGTGTTACACGTAGCCCTTCGGGCCGCGCCGACGGACACGTATATGGTGGATGGACAAAATGTGGTGCCGGAAGTGCAGCAGGTGCTGGAAAGGATGGCAGCGTTTGCTAATCGCGTTCGCGGGGGTGAATGGAAGGGTTATACCGGCGAGCCGATCCGTAACGTGATTAACATCGGCATCGGCGGTTCAGATTTAGGCCCGGTGATGGCCTATGAGGCGCTGCGGCATTATTCCCGCCGCGATATGACCTTTCGCTTCGTTTCCAACATTGACGGCACCGATTTTACCGAGGCTGTGGATGGTTTAGTACCGGCGCAGACGCTCTTTATTGTGTCTTCGAAAACCTTCACCACGCTGGAAACCATGACCAACGCCCAGAGTGCCCGCGACTGGCTGCTTCGGTCGGCCAAAGACCCGGCCCATACCGCCCGCCACTTTGTGGCCGTGTCGACCAACGCCCAGGGAGTGCGGGAATTCGGCATTGATACGGCGAACATGTTCGGATTCTGGGATTGGGTGGGGGGGCGGTATTCGATGGATTCCGCCATCGGGCTTTCCACCATGTTGGCGGTGGGGCCGGAGAATTTTGCGCGGTTGCTGGCCGGTTTCCGGGCGATGGATCAGCACTTCCGCACTGCGCCGCTGGAAAAAAATATGCCGGTCATCATGGGGCTGCTGACGGTTTGGTACAACAATTTTTTCGGCAGCCAGACCGTGGCAGTGCTGCCTTATGATCAATACCTGAAGCGCTTTCCAGCCTATCTGCAGCAGTTGACGATGGAATCCAACGGAAAAAGCACTACGCTGGATGGCGAGCATGTGGATTATCAAACCGGGCCGGTTTTTTGGGGCGAACCCGGCACGAATGGGCAGCATTCCTTTTATCAACTGCTCCACCAGGGTACGAAGCTTATTCCCTGTGACTTCATCGGATTTTGCCGGTCGCTCAATCCGCTGGGCCACCACCATGACTTGCTGACGGCCAACATTTTTGCGCAGGCTGAGGCGTTGGCTTTTGGCAAAACGGCGGCGGAAGTCAAGGCTGAGGGTACTCCCGATTGGCTGGTTCCACATCGCACGTTTGAAGGCAACCGCCCCTCGAACGTTATTTTGGCCGAGGTGCTAACGCCGGAGGTTCTGGGGGCTTTGGTGGCGCTCTATGAGCACTCGGTCTTCACCCAAGGGACAATTTTCTCCATTGATTCGTTTGATCAATGGGGGGTGGAACTGGGCAAGGTGCTGGCAAAACGCATTGGGAGCGAGCTTTCCGCCGCGACCGATTCCGGCCTCACCCATGATCCCTCCACCAATGCGTTGATACGTCGCTATCGGCGGGCCAGGGCCTGAGCGACCGGGGGGGGTTGATTGGCCCGGAAATTGGGCCTAAGATTAATAAGAAGGGCCGACTTTTGGTGCCTTCCGTCGGCATTGATGAATTCACAGGTGGCGAGTCTCGATAATCGGGACGTATTTTATTTAAAGGAGTTGTCCCATGACGGAAAATGCGATGTCTGAAGTTGAGAAAACTCAAAAGAAGCATTCGGATGAACTGCATGAGAAGTATGTTCATGCCAAGGGCGCAGTGCTGGATCTGGCGGCGGAAGCCCGCCGGGCGGCGGCTGACTATGCCCGGGATATTAAGCACAATGCTGCTGGCTGGGTGCACGAAAAGGGTGGCAAGCTCGCCGAAGGCGCTTCGGACGTCAACGACACAGTGGTTGATTATGTCCGGCGGAATCCGTACACGGCGCTGGGCATTGCCGCGGCTGCGGGATTGGTACTTGGGCTGGCGCTGCGGCGGCGTTCCTGATAGGCGCTTCGGGCCGGGCCGGTCGGATGATTATGGCCTTGGGCAGCCGGGTATAGAGGACGGTATGCTGCGTCTGGCGGCAATCGGCTGATGCTTGGATGTTGAGGCGTGTCTTTGTGGGGTGGCGGGGTTGTTGATGGGTGCGGGGGGCGGCGCGCGACGCGG
>JABEVA010000291.1 GCA_013044065.1 Phycisphaerae bacterium | reverse complement strand
GCCAGGGACCGACCTGCCGCCGCTCCCGCGGCGGTGCGACAAAAAGCTGTTCGTCAGAGCTGGGTTGTGGCCGAGGCTGACCTGATGAAAACCTCCGCCACTTTTCATCTCCCGACGCAATGGGATTGCGCCATCGCTCAGCCCGGTCCCGAATGTCCCGACATTCGTCGGGAGACCGGGGCGTCCCGATGAAGGGCCTGTCGATTTAATCGAATTTCTCACCTCCAATCGGCCTTGGCGCTCAAAAAACGAGGGTGGAAGTGCTGAAAATGACACTAAATCAACAGGCCCTGAATCGGGACTTCCGGCGGGCAAACAAACTCCGAAATTACCAGCTGCTCACCCTGCCGTCTTCCCTGACGCGCAACAGCATCGATTTCTGCACCGCCTCCGTTATCTGCTCAATTTTCGGGGTTTTCATCACCCCAAGCCTGGGCTGACCAGCGTCTCCCAGAGCCTGAGTTGGAGAAGCCTCTGCCACCGATCCATACCCTTATCGCCCAAGCCCGTGTACACTCTCGTTAGGCGTTAAGGAATCAGGGAACCGAACCTCATGGTGAACAACTCCAAGCGACCACCAGCCGATACGGCGCTGGACGGGCTGGATCATCGGGCATCGTGGCGGCCGCTGGCCACCTGGAAACTGGCCTTAGCCGTGATTGGGCCGGGGCTGGTGGTGATGCTGGCCGACACTGACGCCGGCAGCGTTATCACCGCGGCCCAAAGCGGGGCCCAATTCGGCTATGCGCTCCTGTCGCTGCAGATACTGCTGGTGCCGATTCTATTTATCGTGCAGGAATTAACCGTTCGCCTGGGTTTGGTAACGCGCAAAGGCCATGGCGAATTAATATCGACCCATTTTGGCCGCGGCTGGGCGTGGCTTTCTGTGAGCACGTTGATGCTCAGTTGCGTTGGTGCTCTTTTGACTGAATTTGCGGGAATTGCGGGCGTGGGGCTGTTATTTGGGGTGCCAATCTGGGCCAGCGTCTTGGGCACAGTGGTGTTTCTGGTGATGGTGGTGGCTTCGGGTACCTATCGGCAGGTGGAAGTGGTGGCGATTTTGATAGGCCTCTTTGAACTGGCCTTTCTGGGAACCGCCGTTGCCTCCAAACCAGACCTGGCCAGTATGTTTCAGGCATTTCGGGATATCCCCATCGCCAACCACGCGTTCCTCTTTCTGGTGGCCGGAAATGTGGGGGCGGTGATTATGCCGTGGATGATCTTTTATCAGCAATCCGCAGTGGTGGATAAGGGCCTGAAAGTCGAGCACCTGAAAGCTGAACGATGGGATACCCTGGGCGGTGCGCTGGTGACGCAATTGATTATGGGTGCGGTATTGATATTAGCCGCCGCGACCATCGGGCGTACCAACCCCAATGCACCGCTGAATACGGTGCAGCAAATTGCCCATGCCCTGATTCCAATTCTTGGTTCTAACTGGGGCAAGGTCGTATTTGCCATGGGCATGCTGGGGGCGGCCTTGGTGGCGGCCATTGTGGTGTCTCTGACGGCGGCCTGGGGGCTGGGCGAAGTAACTGGTTATAAACGCTCGCTGGCCCATCACCCTTTTGAAGCGCCATGGTTTTACGCCGTGTATGTGGTATGCCTGCTGCTCGGAGCTATGACTGTACTTTCCGGCATTAACCTGGTGAACCTGACTGTGGCGGTGGAGGTGATGAACGCTCTGTTGTTGCCGATTGTCTTGGGATTTTTATATCTGCTGTCCCTCAAAGCGCTGCCCGATCCCTGGCGATTGCGCGGTTGGTATGCGTGGTTGGTGGGGTTTATCGTGGCCCTTACCAGCCTGGTAGGTGTATACGCGGGACTGATGGGGATATTTTCGTCGTAAAGGTCGGCGGCACCGGATCACGGTTCATCGGTGGTGGTATTGATATTGGTGCTGGACACCTGTTTGATTTGCCGGGGATTTGGGGCCGGTGGCATTTGCGACATCTGGGATGGCGGAATTTGAGATGGCGGACGATAGTCGCTATTCTCGGGTTCGTCTTTGGTGGCTTTATCTACTTCGTTTCGGGTTTCTTTGAGCCCTTTTTTGAACTCGACAATGGTTCTTCCCATGCTCCGGGCAAGATCAGGCAGGCGATTACCAAAAAGAAGCAGCGCAATAACCCCGACGATAAGAATATCCGGGCTGTCGAATAGGTTGCTGATAAAACCAACGGTTAACAAATGTTGTACGCCAATCATAATCGATACCTTGTGTTGGAAACGGTGCCAATGCCAAAAGTATACTACCCGCGCGCATTGCCACAACTCAAACCTGACCATGCGCTCCAAGGTAGTCTGGTTCCAAGCCGACTACACATATTGTACACCCTTTGCCCTTGGAAAGCACCTTTACACTTCCGTAACCGGAGGATGCGGTGTCCGGCACGGCTGGTTTCGGCCCTGGCCGCCGCTCTGTTGGGTATATCCGTCAGCGTCTGCCCAGGTGCCAGCCTACCATCCGGGAAGGCCCATGCAATCGGCGCGGCAACGACGACCGCGGTCGGCACCAGCGCGCTGGTCAAGCCGGTGCCCGCGCCGTACGGGCTTGGCATGGAGATATCGCCGGTTGGCTCGGCAATCCAATCAGCCCAACCCCTTGCTCTCAGATTAGTCTTGAGGAATCGTGGCGAAGCGCCGCTCAAGCTGTTTCTCGACACATGGGGCACCATCCTCACACGCGTTTCCGTGGTTGGCCAGATGCCGAGAAAGGGCCTCTGCGCCCTGTCTAGGCTGGGGCGTCATCCGGCCTGGCGATACCTGTCTTTCGTAGGCGGTCACTGGGTAATGGACGCGCCTCGGGGCGGCGGGATCGTGACGGGCCTGGCGCTGCGGAACGTGGGGAAAACTCACGTCCAGATCGACTTTACCGGGGCCCCGCCTATGATTTCCCGGAAATTGCGGCAACTGGCCCGAACGTAGGCTTCTTGATGTCCGGTGGTCCGGCGGCGAGCGGACCGGTGCGGACACTAAAGCGCACTGCAGACAGCCTTGCGCCCGGTAAGGAATACTGGTACGCCGGACAGGTTACCATAGGTTCTCGTGTTGACATGTCGCTGCCTGGAGAATACCGGGCGAGGTTGAGGCTGGCGGGTACACGCTGCTGGTCTAAGGACCGGGCAAAAATAACTTCACACTTTCCGGCTGGCTCTTTTGGCCGCTGGCGGCGTTGCTCGCTCCTTACAGACCCAAGGCTAGGGTCAATACGGTTTACTTAAGAGGAAATAGCAAAAAAAAAGACCTCCATTGCCGATAGAACTTTTGTGAACAAGATTCTACGACAAGGAGGTTCCAAGTTAT
>JABEVA010000290.1 GCA_013044065.1 Phycisphaerae bacterium | reverse complement strand
TTTTTAGGAGGTGACAAAGTATTTGTTATCAATAATTTTGGTCAAAGCACCGCAGCCATCATCCACCCCGACGGCCCCTTCAAGGCCCGCGTGCTCATCGCCGCAGCGCCTGCGGAACAACCTCTCGTCGATGCGCTGCTTAAACGCATCGCTGTCATCGCTGGTCGCTTTTTTTCTCCCCATATCGCCCCTTTGCGCCAGCCTGTGGTTCCGTTATCCCTAGCCCACGATGGCCGTGGTGTGGCTCTGGGAGCGTTGAAGGAAATTGTGCGCCGGGCTAACGTTATGTTATGCAATGACACCGGCCCGCGCCATTTCGCAGCCGCACTGGCCACGCCGTTGGTTTCCCTGTTCGGCCCCACCGACCCGCGATGGGCCGACGTATTTTATGATCGCGAGATTCAGCTTCATGTGGCCGTCCCTTGCAGCCCCTGCCAGCGCAAAGACTGTCCAATCGACCACCGTTGCATGAACCGCCTTACCGTGCCGATGGTACAGGCCGCACTGCTCCGCCAATGGGGGGTGGCCCGCCCATGAAAATCGCCATCGTCATCGAACATTTTGATGCCACCCGCGGCGGTGCCGAGGCCATAACCGTCTGGCTAAGCGGACAATTAGCCGCCGCGGGCCATGATGTTTGCGTAATTTGTCACGACCACACCCCCCGGTTCAACCGCTATAATGCCGCCAGCCACGGGGCATCACATGATGCTGAGCGGTCTCGCCAATCCAATTCGCCCGCCATGCCCGATCCTCCCGCCGGCGTACGCGTCCACCGGCTGCGCAGCCTTAAACTTCGCACTGGTTTGGGGTTTCGCCTGTTCGGCCGCCGCGCCGCAGCATGGTGCGCCGCTCATAGCCCCGATATCATCCACTCCATGACCGTAGCGTGCCCCGGCGACTTATATCATCCTCATGCCGGCGTTTACGCGAGCATTCATGAACAGGCCGTGGCCAGTCGGGAAACCTTCCGCCAAGCCGTACTCAAACGCTGGATGCTGCAATTCTCCGATAAGCAGCAGACCTTGCTGAAATTGGAACACCAAGCCTTGGCCAGCCCGCAAAAGGGTGGTGCCCGACAAATTCTATGCCTGGGCGCAATGATGCTCTCTGATTTCCAGCGGCATTATCACGTTCACTGCGACCGGCTCATTCGCCTGGACAATCCCCTGATGACACCAGCCCCTCCCTCGCCCGTGCTGCTGGAATATCGCGATTGGTTTCGCAGTCATTATGATCTCGCCCCGCAAGATCGCGTGGTCCTGTTTGCCGGCCACGATTTTCGCCGCAAAGGTCTTGCCTGGGCTATTCGCACGCTGGCTATCACTGAGACTCCCTGGAAATTACTGGTAGTCGGCCTTGGTAAGACACGGGAATATCTGCGCTTGGCCCAATCTCTGGGCCTTGCCGACCGCGTGATCTTCGTCGGACCAACCCGAGAGATGAGTCGAGCCTATGCCAGTGCTGATGCCCTACTCCTTCCCACCTTCTATGAGAGCTTCGGACTCGTCGCATTAGAGGCGATGGCCCATGGCCTGCCGGTGGTCAGTACCCGCTTCCTGGGATGCTTTGACCTGGTGGAAAGGTACCATGCGGGGACTATCGTGAACTCACCTACCGATGTGCAGGCCATGGCTCGCGCCTTGGATGCACTGCCCCATTCCCAGGTCGATCGAGTCAAGCTTTCCAATATGGCCCGCAAGGCCGCCCAAGGACTGGATCCCGAATCTTACCTGAAGCGGCTTGAGGCCATCTATCAGAACTGCGTGGCCCTAAAAAGATCCCATGACTGACTTCGCCGCCTCTGGCCAACAACATAATACCCGCAACAGCACAGATCTGGCCTGGCTCATCTTGTGCCGAGCGGCCAAGGGACTACCCACCGCGAGATGCCGTTTGGCCCCCGCTACGCGCCGGCAATGCGCGGCATACGGGTAGGCTCACGCACCAGTTCGGCATTCATAAACCGCCAGAACAACTCGGCCTTTACGCCGGCGTATGCCGGGTCATTCCAGCGATTATGAATCTCGCCGGGGTCGTTGGCCAAATCAAATAATTCGCCATAGGTATGATCTCGATACACCGTCAATTTATGACGCTCCGTGATCAGGGTGCGTAAATGCACCTTGGTGGGCTGGTGCCGAAACTCCACCACCACATCGCCTCTGGCAACCTGGGCGTGGTTGGTCCACACTGGCCATTGGTTCACACCTTGCATCGCCCCCGGCACCGCAATGTTGCATGCGTTCAAAAAGGTGGGTGCCAGATCGACGAGTCCCTGCAAGGCGGCTATTTCACGACCGGCAGCAACGCGCCCCGGATAGCGGACGATAAATGGTACCCGTAACAAATCCTCATAATGAAAGGCTCCTTTGGCGATCAACCCGTGCTGCCCCAGAAAATGACCGTGATCCGTTGTAAACACCACCAGGGTATGATCCGCCACTCCCAATCGCACCAGCGTCTCCAAAATCCGGCCAATCTGCTGATCCATAAAGCTGATCATGCCATAATAAATCGCCATGTCCGCCTGCAAGTCTTCCCGGCGATGCAGATGCGAATGAAATCCATGAACCCAATTACCACCTGCTTCCTCATACACCGACCAGTCCGCCTGAGGATCGCGGGTCATGGCAAAATGCGGCGGCATCTGGTCAAACTCGCCGGGGCTGTACTCCCCGGGTCGCATTTCCGCCGGTGCATACATCGAAGCCCACGGCTGCGGCACCAGATACGGCGGGTGCGGATCATGAAAACTCGCCCAAGTAAAAAATGGTCGGCCCGCACGTACCGATCGCTCCATATCCGCAATCGTGCGCTCCGCCGTCCAGGTGCTATAATGCAGTTCCTGTGGCAAATTCCAAGCGCCGCGCCGGGAAGGTCCGGCACCATGCAGGGCGAAATCATATAAAATAATGGCCATTACTAATACGACAATATTCGCATTTGCGGCATTGACACGATGACCTTGCGTATGGTATGACATCGGCG
>JABEVA010000289.1 GCA_013044065.1 Phycisphaerae bacterium | reverse complement strand
TACCTCGATCAACATGGGCCGGCGATTGCGGGCATTCGCTGGAGCCCTCCACATCCGCTCACGGCGACGGATCTCTCCGCCGTCGCGGCTGCGGCATCGCAATTGGCGACGGTGTGGTCCAAGAGCGATGTGGCAATGACTGGTTCCTTAAAGACATCGGCAGGTATCGTGGTCACCGATTTGCATCAATTCGTGAATTTAGTGGATCGAGCTTCCGCAGTCCGTCGCGCGCGGCAGGCCCATCGGGTGAGCCAATGGCAACGAAACTTTGCCGATGAGATTAAGCTCATCGCGCAAACGCTGTGTCCGGGTCCGCTGAATCTGGCGGAGATTCCCTCATCCTTACGCCGACATTATGTCAGTAAAACAGGCGTCTACGCTCTGTACATTCAACCACGATTTAATTTATGGCGGCAGCATAATTTGCGGGAATTTGTGCATGTGCTGCAAGGAGTGCATGGGCGGGACGGACTGATTCCCCCCGGCATGGATCTAACTGGTATCGCCCCACAGATCTACGATTCCACCCGGGCCATTCGCGACGCATTTATCAAAGCCACTGTTTATTCGCTGATTCTGGTGGTGATTATGGTATTTTTAGATATGCGCCGCATCGGCCAGACGCTGGTGACCATCAGTGTGCTGGGGTTGGGGTTGCCGATGTTGGCCTGTCTGATGGGCGTGTTGCATATCGACTGGAACTTCGCGAATTTCTTTGGCCTGCCCATTTTAATTGGAGCGGGACATGAATACGGTGTCTTTATGGTGCACCGCTACCGTGAAGCGGTGGATAATCCCCGGCGTGTGTGGCGATTTTGGGATGTCAGTGAGCGGGCCTTGTTGATGTGCGGATTTGTTACGTGCAGCAGTTTTGGATTTTTAGCCCTGGGCCGCGACCGTGGTATTGCCAGCCTGGGCTTGGTGATGGCTCTGGGTATCGGCTGTATTTATATGGCGGCGGAATTTGTGCTGCGGCCTTTGCTGCAATGGAAACTGGAGCATAACATGGTGGTGAACGCTCCGGAAGGCTCGGACAATGAGGACGAATAATGACCGCACCGGTTGCAATCTGGCTTTCAGGGCGGGAGGTGATTGGTCAGGCCGATTCCTACCCGCTATTAAGTCCCCAGACCCAAGAGCACATTGCGGTGGTCTCGCAGGCTTCGCGCGAAGAGTTGGCGGATGCCATCGTCGCGATGGCCGATGTGATGCCGATGGCCCGACAGCTTGGTTCCCATGTGCGTTGTGGATGGTGTCGCAGCATTTATGAACAGCTTGGACAACGTGCCGACGAGTTTGCCCGGTGCATCACACTCGAAAGCGGCAAGCCACTCAAGCTCGCCGAGGCTGAGGTGGCCAGAGCACTGACAACATTCCGTCTGGCCATGGAGGAAAGCACACGGCTGGCCGGAGTTCAACTCCCGGCGGATGCCGAGATGAAATTTGCCGGCTACCACGCGGTGGCCCAGAGGGTGCCGGTAGGCCCATGCCTGTTTATCACACCATTTAATTTTCCGTTGAATCTGGTGGCCCACAAGGTGGCTCCAGCGCTCGCTTGCGGCTGCCCATTTATCGTCAAACCGTCGGAGCGCACCCCGATGACGGCGCACCTGCTGGGCGAGTTGCTCTGCGGGGCGAAATTGCCGGCGGGTTATTGGCATATTTTGCCTTGCCGGCGTGAGGATTTGGATGTTCCGCTCGCGGATGATCGGATCTGTCTTATGTCCTTTACCGGTTCTGCACCGGTGGGATGGAAATTGAAGGCCCAAGCCGGTAAGAAGCGGGTGCTCTTGGAACTTGGCAATAACAGCGCTGTGGTCGTGGAGCCGGAGGTAAACCTGCGGGATGCGGTGGAGCGAATTGTGCCCGCGGCATTCGGCTTTGCCGGACAGAGTTGCATCAGCGTGCAACGCATATTTCTCCATGAGTCTATCGCTATGCAAGCCAGCAGGATGCTGGTGGAAAAAACGCGGCAGCTTAAACTTCGCGACACCTTGGTGGACACCGATGTGGTGGGGCCGATGATTGACCGCGCCGCAGCAATACGTGTCGAAGAATGGGTCAATGACGCGGTGCGGCGGGGGGCCGCTTTGCTGTGCGGCGGTCGACGGGAGGATAGCTTCTATCACCCCACATTGCTGACCAATGTCGCCCCGGAATCTCCGCTGATCAGCCAGGAGGTCTTCGGGCCGGTGGCGGAAATTGAAACCTACCATGACTTTGAGGACGCCCTCAATCGCGTCAACCAGACGCCCTTCGGGCTGCAGGCCGGTGTTTTCACCGATAGTCTGGCCAAAGCCCGGCGGGCGTTTGAAGTGCTGGATATGGGTACCATTATCATCAATGACGTGCCCACTACGAGAATTGATGCTTTGCCATACGGTGGCGTAAAAGATTCCGGATTAGGACGCGAGGGGGGGCGATTTGCCATTGAACATTTCACAGAGTATAAGGTTTTTTTGGAGCGTATGATTAAGTGACCGTGATGGCCACACAGCAGCAGATCAGAGGTACGTGGCAATGTTGAAAACAAGCTCCCGTGGCTTTGCTGCCCGCATGTGGGTAGCCATAGTTTCGTGGATGTGCTGGGGGATGGTGGGAGCTGGCCACACGTGGGCTACCGTACCCATTACGCCCTCGGCCATTCCTGCACCATCGCGGAAGTTGCCGCAGGGTATGGCGGATTTAACCTCGGATGTGTATGCCAGGAGGCAAGCAGGCAGCCGATTGATTCGGCTGGCGGTAACCAGAATGATCCAGGGATTGCTGGAGGTTCGCGGTAAGCAAGGCGGCCAGGCCGCACGACAACTGCTGGACTATCAAAGAAATCTGGTGAGTTGGGCACCGACCTTGCTGCGCTTGCCCCTGGCGAGGCGTTTGGCGTTGATGCACTGGGCTGTTTCCAGCCATCAGCTCTCGAC
>JABEVA010000288.1 GCA_013044065.1 Phycisphaerae bacterium | reverse complement strand
GCCTGATGGGTGTGACAATTGGGTCTACCAGCCGCTCTTCTATGAGTGGCGGGCCGATCTCCACCCGATGCCGGTGCATCTCGTGGAGATCGCGGCGGGGTTTTTGGCCGGGCCATTGGCGAAGAATTCCGATGACCGTCAGCGGTTCTTCGACAAATTGCCCGGTGCGTATCTGGAGTACGTTGGTGCGGGGCTGCACGGCAACACGGAATTGGGTGCGGGTATCGGCCGAAACGCTGACCGCGAGGCTCACACCAAAAGCAATGGCCTTGGAATTGGGGATGGCCAGAAGTTGACCCAGCGTGGTTTCGCCGAACAAGGCCTCGGCGATTATCTCGTGGTGATTGGCCTTGCAACGGAATTCAAAACCCCAGGCAATTTCCAGGTATTCCATATCAACGGGAGAAATGGAGAGATAATAGGGAGCCGCTTCAAGCACGGCGTGGCTGAAGTCGTGGCCGGCCTGAGGGTCCGACGGGCCGACATAACCGCTGGCCAAAACATTCGCTCCCTTCGACAGCCAGCGGTACGTGCCGGTGTCCGGGTCTTCGCGCAGCATGGGGTCGCCGGCACGGTCGCGCTGCACAAAATGGGTCAGACCAGGAAAGGTTTTCTGCATCCGTTCAAAAAATGAAACCAGTGTTCCGCGGTCCGACGGCATCGTCAGCCCGGTACCCAAAATGGTGTTGGTATAAAAGGTATCGCAGAGCGAATTGTAGGATTCAATCATAAAAGCTGCGCCCTTGCTTGCGTCCAAACTCCACTTCCTGGCCTCTGGACTCGACCATGGTGGCGATGGTTGGGCCGTGGTGCAAACAACGCCTACGACCCAAGACCCGTGTATTCTCCGATTTCGCAGGCCATTTGTCGAGTGGCGTTGGTACGACTGCGGGCCGGGCCGGTTGGCGCGCGGCAAAACTACCCTGGGCCAACGCCGCAAGCACGGATCATTTTTACCGGCCAGGCGGAAAACCTGCCTATAATCAAGGTATGGCGGCCAAGAGCTTGATGGAAAGGTGGCGTGCCTGGGAAGTTGCCGGTTACTTAGACCGTGTGGCCGCGGTGGCGGCCAAGGCCGGAGAAACTTTTTAAGGAAAAGGCCAATGGAAATAAAACGCAATGGTTCCCAGCATTCGGTGCAAGGACCTGCCGACTGGTTTACCGGCGCGGTGCGGATTGACCCCTTGTTTCAGGCCCAGGCTCCCGCGCGAGCCGCGGGGGCCTGGGTGACATTCGAACCTGGAGCCCGCACGGCCTGGCACACGCATCCGCTGGGTCAGACGCTGGTGGTAACCGCCGGTTGCGGTTGGGTACAACGGGCGGGTGGAACGCGAGAAGAGATTCGACCAGGGGACGTGATCTGGTTTGGCCCGGGGGAAAAGCATTGGCATGGTGCTACGGCCACGACTGGGATGACACATATCGCCATTCAGGAAAAACTCAATGACCAGGTGGTGAACTGGCTGGAAAAAGTCAGTGAGGAGCAATATCTGGGACAAAAACAAAAGTAAGCGGCGCGGTATGTTGGGCCGGAGGGTAACTAAAAAGCCGGCGCGCCTTTAGAATCCAGCCCGGTTCAGGCCGGTGCCGCGGCAGCGTGGCCGGGGCCGGAGGATTCGCGCACGATCAATTCACCGCTAAGCTGCACGTGCATCGGCGGCAGATCCGGTTCGGCCAGACGCTGGAGCATAATCTGGTAGGCGGCGGCACCAATGCCGGCGGCAGGCTGACGTACGGTGGTCAGCGGTACGGATAAATGCGAGGCCATGGGCAAATCATCGAAGCTGCCGATACGGAGATTCTGGGGAATTTTGATGCCGGCCTGCAAGGCAAAGCGCATGACCGAAGCGGCGCGAAAATCGCTAAGCACCAGCACCGCCTCCGGTTTGCGCCGCCGCAGGGTCGGAATCACAAATTCCTCGCTGTGGAGGTTGCCGTACTGGACTGCCGCGGGATCGGACGGCAGGCCGTGGTCGGCCAAGGCCTGGAGATATCCGCTGACCCGCGCCTGCTGGGTAGGATGGCGCGCGGTGTTACCGAAGAAGTCGATCTTGCGGCAGCCCAAGCTGATAAAATGCGAGGTCAGGGTATAGCCCGCGCTGAAGTTATCGATTCCGACCAGATCAAAGGTGCTGCGTTGGGGATAGCGAATGAGATCGCTATCGATTAACACCACGGCAATACCGGACGCCTTTAGATCTTCGGCGATGGCGGCGGTGGCGGAAACATATTGGCCGGGCAGGATATTTTGGGGCATCAGAAAGATGCCGGCGACTTTGCGTTGGATGAATTGCTTGGCGATTTCCCGGTAGCGCGTACCTATTTCCGGCTCGTTGGGATCATCACCCCATGAAGGATCGCGCAGCAGAAGAGCGTTTTGGTCGATTCCGGCACGGTGGGCCAATTCGTGGCCGACAAACCCAAACAGTGATTCCACCTGCTGCTGGCGTCCCAACATCAAGAGAATGGCCCCGAAGGTGAAGGTGCGCGGCGGCGGCGCGGCGAGCACTATCGACCCGGCTTTGCCGTTGCGCCGCAGGAGGCCTTCGTCAACCAGCCGATGGATGGCACCGGTGATGGTAGGCCGGGAAATTTTGAACTCTGCGCACAGCGCACGCTCCGTGGGAATGCGCTTTCCGATGGCGTACTTGCCGGTTTCAATATGACGACGCAGGTAATTATAAATCAGATTGGCTTTTTTCGGGCTTTTCAAAAGCAACCTCCACAAATGCTGCCACCGGCAACACGGGGCTTCAAGCCAAGCGCTTGCCGCCACCGCATGTTGGCCGATACATTTTAGAATACCTTCTCGCGGCGTGATGGTAAACCGGCCGCGCCGCGACGGCTCAGTCACCGCTGCAAATTGGTCCCTGACGGGAGGGCCACCCTTGAGCCGCAATAGAAATATCACCCTTTCGACTGGCGGGACCTGGCCGGTGAAAGCGAAAAAACTGCTTATAGCGGCCCAACTCTCGGCCAAACGACAGGCTCGGCATCGGCGCAAACGAGGCGCCGTCATGATGGTATCGGTAGGGCCATTGATACGTGTACCGCCGCCACGGGCGCAGCGGATGATTGGGATTATTGATGAGGGGGACGATTGCGGGGCCGGCGAGGTCTGTGGGC
>JABEVA010000287.1 GCA_013044065.1 Phycisphaerae bacterium | reverse complement strand
CGAGCCGCCCACGCCACGCCTCGCTCCTCAAGACCGCCGCCGGCCGGCCCGCGACGCCCCGCCGGACGGGAAAAGCAAAAAGCTGTTCTGCAGAGCTGAGTTTACTTCCGTCAACTCGAAAATCATCGCCTAAAATGGTATAATAAGAGCGAAGCGACTATGCAGCGCTAGGCGAGGTTTATCATGAGTGAAACTGCCACCACCCCGATCCGCGTCACTCCGCCGTACAATCGGTTGGGGTTGGATTACCATAATATTCCGCCACGGAAAATTGCGGGTCTTATCACCGACGCCCATACCCATGCCCACAATGTGGAGCTGACGCGTGCGTTTCTGCAGGCCGCCGATGATTACAGTATCGGTCGAATCTGGACCATGGCTCCGCTGGAAGATGTGGATGCGATGCAGGCGACCTTTCCGGGGCGTTTTGAATTTATCGCCATTCCCAAGTGGCAGGAGCTTAGCTCGCAGGAAAGTTTTATTGATGATTGGCTGCGGCGGCTGGATGGCTTTCGGGCCAAGGGCAGTCGGTTGATGAAATTTCACGCCGCCCCAGGTACGCAAAAACGCATGGGCATGGATTTGGATCACCCGCAGTTGCAGCGTGTGATGAAACACGCCTGGGATTTGGGCTTTCATTTTATGACGCATGTCGGCGATCCCATAGATTGGTTCGGTCCGGACAGGAAATATAAACCATCGGATGGGCACAAAAGTTTTGCCGAACAGTTCGCCATGTTGGATCGGATGCTGGAACAATATCCCGGGCGCACCCATTTGGGTGCCCACATGGGCGGGTCGGTAGAGGCACTCGACGCCCTGGGCGATCGGCTGGATCGGTTTCCTCATTACCGCCTTGATTCCAGCGCTACGAAGTGGATGGTCCGCGGCATCGCCCAGCAGCCTGTGCCGCGGGTGCGGGAGTTTTTTATGCGCTATCAGCAGCGCATCCTCTTCGGCAGCGATCTGGTCGTCGGCGATAAATACAACTACGACCATTATGCCAGCCGTTACTGGGTCCCCCAGCACTTATGGGAAACCAGTTATGACGGGCAATCGCCGATTGAAGATCCGGACGCCCCCGGCGGGGTGGCATCATTAAAGGGGTTGGACTTGCCGGCATCCGTGTTGGAAAGAATTTATCGCACCAACGCCAAAGAGTTTTTTAATTCATAACGACCCGGGCCGATGGGTCCGCGTAGGAAGGAATCCTTTATGGAACTACCCCACCGAGATCGCGGCGATGAATTGCTCCGGCCCGGCGAATTGACAGACATTCGGCGGCGTTTACGGCGGATCGCGCCGAAACATGATCTGGCCACGGTCATCGCCTGCGCCTTTGATCATCGCACGCGTATGTTGCCCTTCATCTTTGCCGATACGCGCATGGTGCCGGCCGGCGTGCGGGCCATCGGTTCGGCCATGGTGGATGCGGGTTTTGAAAAGACGCGCATTGTGCTGCAGCAGTGGAACCGCCAGTTCCGTCCGAGCCGGATGCAACTCGATGGTCGGGTACCGGATCTTTTTATGATTTCCAGCATGGGCATGCATCTGGCCCCGTGCCTGGAATTGATTCGTGATGCCCAGCGCATCGAACCGCGTCATCGCCCGCTGATTATCGCCGGCGGATCACTGAATTTGTATCAACCCTACGAGGTATTTGGCACCAGGCCCAACGGCCCGTGCGGCGCAGATGTGGCCGTCACCGGCGAAGAATACGTGTTGTTAAATCTGCTGGAGGTGCTCTTGTCCTTACGCGGCGCGGGTGAATCCATGCGGGCGGCTTTTGATCGCGCCCGGCAAGCCGGAGCACTCCGCGCGGTGCCGGGTTTGGTCTATCCGGAATATCAGCGGGGGCGGCCCACCGGGGAATTGATGGACACCGGTATGCAGCGGCTGGTGAGGGATCTTGATGAACTGCCCGATTCCGTGTTGGGTTATGGTCTGCTGGAAGCGCCCGGGCGCGGCACGGGCCTGGCCGCCCGGGCGGTGGAGGCTCAGCGGGTGCGCCGCATTTCGCCTATCAGTTCGCTGGTGCTTACTTTTGGTTGTAAATTCGCTTGCCCCTATTGCCCAATTCCGGGGTATAACCAGCGCCAGCACCGTGTAAAAAGCGGGGCACGCATTGCGGAAGAAATGTGGCGGCTCCATAAAACCTATGGGCTGCGCTACTTTTTCGGCACGGACGATAATTTTTTTAACCACAAGGGGCGGACGCTGGAGATTGTAGAAACCCTGGCCCGGGCCGAATTTGAAGGCGTGTCGCTGCGCCGAAAAATACGTTGGTATAGCGAAGTCACCGTGCATGACACCCTGCAAATGAAAGAGCATCTGGCCCTGGTGCGTACGGCCGGTTGCCGGGCGTTGTGGCTGGGCGTGGAGGACATGACGGCCACGCTGGTCAAGAAGGGCCAAAGCGTGGACAAAACCACCGAAGCCTTCCGCAGCCTGCGGAATGTGGGTATCTGCCCCATGCCCATGATGATGCACCATGACAGCCAGCCCCTGTATTCGCGGCACAGCTCCTATGGCCTGCTGAATCAGATTAAGTTGCTCCGGCAGGCGGGTGCGGTTTCGCTGCAAGTGTTGATGGTGACACCTTCACCGGGAACCAGGCTCTACGACGAAACGTTTACCTCCGGTCAGGTCTTTGACAACGTCGCGGGTCGGCAGGTGCAAAACTATATGTATGATGGCAATTATGTGATTGCCTCGAAACATCCGCGCCCGTGGCGCAAGCAGCTTAATTTATTGGCCGGCTACATGTACTTTTACAATCCGCTGTGGCTGGCGGTGGCTTTGGTGCGTAGCAACAGCAAGGTATCGCTTAAACCCGCCGGAATGCAGATCGTGGGTATGATGGGGCTGGTCCAGACGGTGCGTCGCACGTTGGGTTGGGCTTGGCGCTTGCGCTGGGGCCGAATTAAACGTTTGGCGTGCCCGCCGGTAAGTCCCTTTCCGATGCGTGGAAGTAACGGCCAGCCCGCCGCCCATGATCTGGTCCGGCTGACCGACTTGGAGTTAGTGAAAGCCGATGCGGCCACACTGCCATGCGGCTGACCGCCAATCTCCCGGCCCGTCGTCGAGAGCGTCTCCCGATTACCATCGGGATGGCTTGCGTCCGCCGCGGAATTCTGTTTAGCCAATTGAAACCGCCATCGCTTTCTCCCGTCCGGTTAATGCTTCAGTGCCACAATTCCGCAAATTCTTCGCACGGCGCGAAGATTTTATCGCCCGCACCCTCGCCGCGCGAAGCTCTCCACCCGCGCAGCGTTCCAACGTTGGGTCAATAAAAAGCAATTTCTGGCACTTATGAACTGACCGGTTAAGGCGTTATCAGGTCGTTGGCCGCGATATAAAGCACCTTCAGTAAAAGCCTCCCAGCCTTTTCGTCGATGAGATTTATTCCAAAGTCGTGCTCGCATGGGGCGCGTACCATACCATTGCCCGCAAGCCAGGGGTATTCGCAATTGGCGGGTTGCCGGCCTCCGTCGTTGACGGCCGGAGAAAGCAATTCAATCTTGCGGGCCAGCACGCGGACAAACCTCATGATCCACCTACCGTCCTGGTG
>JABEVA010000286.1 GCA_013044065.1 Phycisphaerae bacterium | reverse complement strand
TGCATCGTCAGCGACGGCCGTTTTTTGATGAAGTGTTGCGTGTAAAAAAGGGAAAAGTTTCTTAAAAAATAGGCATATCATTTCTTTTGGTTGAGTGTAATATAAATAGTGTCTGGTGCGGATCGTCAGCGGGTGTTGCCACTTTGCTGATGGCTTGCAACCGAGGGACAATAATCCGGGCTGCGGAAGCTGCGATGCAAGCGGAAGCCGTTGGATGTTGGTTGGCGCTGATTTGGGCGCTGATTTAAGTTCAAGGGCTTCGGATGCGCGGGTTGCAGGTCCGGGCGGATGGTACTAAGCAAGTTTCACGGGTCTTGCGGTTTGAGATGCAAACGATGTGTTTGCTCCACTGCGGTGCCTGCAATTATTAATGGTATACAGCGAGTTTTCACTTTCTTTGGTGTGAAACTTGGCTCGCTTGGAGGATTTCTCATGAAAGCTAAATTGTTTTCTCGTATGGCTGCGGTAGCGGCTACGCTCGCGGTGGCTTGGGCCGTGGCTCCGGCCAACGCGGCCACTGTCGATTGGTCTCAGGCTGCCAAGGTGGCGGCAAACAGCGATGTTGCCACGGGAGGTTCGCTTGTTGAGGCTTATTCGTTCAACGCCACTGGCTCGGCGACGAGTCCAGACGTCAACAACGTAATCTTTACCGGCGTGAAGGCTGGCGCACACACGCTCACCTTCGGTTCCAACAGCGACACTCTCGTTGATTCAGTCACAGGTACTGCGAATTTGGGCGGTTACAACGGTTATGGTTCCCCGACGGCACTGTCGAGTCTTACCGCTTACGATTCGCTGCTGACTTCAGGAGCCTATGACAGCACCAGCACTAACAACGGTACTTTAACGCTGTCGCTCAACAACCTGACCGCCGGCAATACCTACCAATATGAAATGTGGGTAAATGATACGCGCGTCAATTCAATCATCGCCCAGCGGTTTGTGAATGTCACCGCGGGCAATACCGTAGGACTTTACTACCAAACCCCGGCGTCAACCTCCGCCACCAAGAATGGCGGTGAATTTGCAATTGGGAACTTCACGGCCGATGCCACAAGCCAGGTCATTACTATTGCGGGCAATACTGATGCGCAGATCAACGCCTTCCAATTGCGTACGGGTGGTGCACTGCCAAACGCAGGATTGGTTACCAACTCTGGTTTTGAGTCAAATCCGGTAAGCACCAACGGCTTCACAGCCTACACCGCAGGTTCAACAGCAATTACTGGATGGACGGTAGATCCTACAACGGCAGCCGACAACGGCGGCGTACAGTTGCTTGGTATTCATTTTAATGGTTCCGGTTACGGCATACAATTTGCACCCCAAAATCAAGGCCAGATATTGCAGCTAACGAACAGCACTACGGCTGCTGGCGGCGTGCAGCAAACTCTGGCCACGGTTACGGGCCAGCAATACAGCATTTCGCTGGATCTGGCAGCTCGTTATTATACGGGCACGTCTGCGATCGCTTTGGGTACGCTGGATTTCGGCGGCACTTTGTTCAATTTAACGGGCACCGGTGCATTTAACCGATACACGTTCACGACCACTGCAACAAGCTCGAGCACGTTGCTGGATATTTATGGCTTAAATGCCGCGGGCACAAATGTGCATAGTGCCCTTATAGATAACGTTTCGGTGGTGGCGGTTCCGGAACCGGCTTCCATGGCGATACTGGCCATTGGTGGCGCGGGGCTTCTGCTGGTGCGGCGACGCAAGCAGGCCTGAAGGTTTTAACGCGGCTGGCAATGGACTTACTGGCTGATTGGCCGGTGCATTGGTCTTTTTGCGGCCGGTTGAATCAGTTGCATTTAAATTGCAACAATTGGGTGTGAATGCGGCACGGCCAATGCCCGTGCGAAGCATGTAAACGGCATGAGCCAGAGGACCGGGTAGGTCCTCTGGCTTTTTTTTATTTATGGGGTGCTTGGTCACGCGGTCAGCATGGCGGCAGGCTGGCGGCGCATCAGGGCGGTTGCCCGTGGCGGCAAAAGTTTGCGCCGTGCGAGAAATGCCCGGCGGTGCCGGGGGGCACCGGGCGGCTAATCGCGGTGCGCGGCAAGTTTCCCGGCAAGGATTTTGGCCGCATGAACCATAGCCAAAGACGGCGAGGGTTTGAACCGTGCCGACGTACCGAGGGCAATTGAACTCGATTGGAAATACGGGGAGGGTTGCCGGGCTAAACTCCGAACGCAAGGAACGCAAAGAGCATAACGGAATGGGGGGGGCAGGGATAATGGTTGCGTAGGACGGTCATTGAGGATTTATTCTGATCCCCTTAAAAGTGGCGTTACAAACATGTGAATGATGGAATGCGTCAGCGACGATGCAGGTGTTGATTGCTTTACCGGTTTACCGCCGGGCGAAGCCTGGCGACGGTTGGCCCGGCATGGCGAACCGGTGCGTCTGTGGCGAGGCGGAAGCATGGCCGAGGCAATTGGACGAACGGCAATTCAACTGCGGTCAGGGTGGGAGCTGTTGTTTGCCTGGAATCGAATGTTCATGGCGATAGTGGCTGGGAGTCAAGCCGGTATGTCGGCGGAACGCGATACTAAGATG
>JABEVA010000285.1 GCA_013044065.1 Phycisphaerae bacterium | reverse complement strand
TCCATCGTCTCGGGAGAAAAATCAAAATGTCGCATCCGTGCGCTCCATCGTTAAACACCGCAGCCCAACCCGCTTCCCTACGGGTTACTTCACCATCCATTATCACAGAATGCCCCCGCGAGTTCCAGCGCCCATTTTGTATCAGCCCTCAACAAAGAGAGTATAGGATGCGGCCCCTATTGATTGCCACCCAGTTGAAACAGCCAGTTGATAATCAGCAGCGGCACGCCGATGCAGAGCATGGTATCGGCAAGATTAAAATCAAAAGGCCAATGGGTGAGCAGGATAAAATCCCGAACGCGGCCGTGGTTGAAGAGACGATCATACAAATTGCCCATGGCACCGGCGAGAATCAGTCCCAGTGCCACATGAATGATCCATTGCTTCCGCCAGGAACTCATAAACACATAAACCACAAAGGCCATGGCCACCAAACTGATCAGAATAAACAAAATAGCCAATCCCTGCCCAATGCCGAAGACCGCACCGTTGTTGAGGGTGGTTTCCAGGGTGAGAATATGCGGAATCACGACTTCCACTCTGGAACCCGCACCGTAACCCAGAAAGGCAAACGCGGCGTGTTTGGACCACAGATCGGCAATCAAACCGCCGATCGCCACGAGTAAAAAACGCAGCCACGCCGCTGGGGAAAACATGGCCGGTTCGAGGGAACTCTCCTGCTTTGCAAATGCCTCCGTGCCACCATTTTTGGTCTCGTCAGTCGTCGCCGCCGATGACGTTGATTCTGCCGGTTTGTTCATAGTCATTGATTCACCACAGCATGATTGTAGTCCAAATACCCAACGCTATCCAATGCGCCTGGGCAACCTCATCCGCGAAGAGTTGAACCCGCGGGCATGATGCCCTAAAGTCTGCATCCTGGCCGGAAGGCCATGCCCAGGGTGCGTATCGGCGGCAATGAAATGGTGGCGCCCTGTTGAAATGAACTGAAGCGTCGCAGCCGGGTTAGAGGTTAAATCATGGACATGCATGCGGTATGGTGGCTTTTAGAAGTAGCCGGAGCCTCGTTATTGGGCGGGGTGGTTGGAGCGATCAGTGGCCTGGGCGGTGGCATTGTGATTGTGCCGATGCTGACCATTTTTCTTGGGATGCCCATTATCGACGCTATTGGTGCCAGTATTGTCTCGGTCATTGCGGTATCCAGCGCTGCCGGATCGGTATATGTAAAAGACCATGTTACCAATGTGCGCATCGCCATGTTTCTGGAGCTTTCCACCGCCAGCGGTGCCGTGGTGGGTGCGGCGGTATTGGCCCCTATGCTCAACGCCCAGGTTCTTTCGGCAACTTTTGGAATTATGCTGCTGGTGTCCTTAATTCCGGTGCTGGCGAACATTGGTGAGGAGCTTCCGGCGAACATCAAGAATGATCGCATGGCCAACGGGCTGAAATTAAATGGTTCCTATTTTGATAAATTGCTCAAGCGCGAGGTGATGTACAACTGCGCCCATGTTCCGCCGGCAATGGGCGTCATGGCACTTGCCGGCGTTATGGCCGGTATATTGGGGATTGGTGCGGGCGTACTCAAGGTGTTGGCTATGGAAATTTTTATGCGTATGCCGGCCAAGGTTTCCACGGCCACCAGCAACTTTATGATTGGGGTGACGGCGGCTGCGGCGGCGGGAGTTTATCTGCGGCGGGGTGTGGTGCTGCCGTTTCTGGTGGTACCGGTGGCGGCGGCCGTGCTGGTGGGGGCGATGTTGGGTACCAAGCTGATGGAGCACATGTCCAACAACCACGTCAAAAAGGTATTCGCCGCGGCCCTGGGTGTTGTCGGTCTGGAAATGCTGTTGCGTGGCCTGGGAATCAATTTCTAATAGTCGCCGTCCACGCCCTGAAAAAATGGAGAATTCTATGGAAGCCAACACGAAACCCATCGACGAACGTCCCAAGGGCTCACCTGAGGTGGCCAACGAATTTGTCATTCAAGATGTTTCCGGTTGGGTGTTGCGGATTGGGGTGGCGGTCAGCGTGGCCGTGATGATACTGGGGCTGACACTTAGCTTTGTCCGGCATCCGCCGACAGTCAAGGCCATGGAATCAACGCACTTTAAGGCCGGTCTGGCCGTGATCTGGCATGGTGTAATCCATGGACACGGGGTGGAAATCATTGAGATGGGTATATTTTTGTTGGTACTTACACCCATCATGCGGGTGGCGATGTCGGTGATTCTCTTTGCGTTTTACGACCATGACTGGCTCTATACACTCGTCACGCTGGGGGTGCTGCTGTTAACGCTGGCCTCATTATTGTTTCTGCGCTAGGAACCGGGCAAAAATAAAGCCGGGGTTTACGACGCGGGAATTTTTGCCGCTGGCGAGGCATGACGGGCGCGCATACCCCGCCCCTGGGTCTGCAAGGAGCCAGCAACGAAGCCCGCGGCCAAAAGGACCAAGCCGGAACGGGTGAAGTTATTTTTGCCCGGTCCCTTAGCTCAATGCGGGACTCGGCGGTGCAACCCGGCACCGGTGAAAATTTCCAATCGCCATACCCGTGGCTATTGGCACAAGGTCTGGGCTTAGGGCGAACCGCGAGCACCCAACTGTGGTGTTAAAAGCTTTTCTAACGGGCGGCCGGGGGCAGCGGGAACCAGCAAACGAAAAACCGTATATAATGGCCGGGCGTTGGAAGCGTGGCCACGGCGTGTGAAAGAAGGATGATGACTATGCCGGAAAAAATAACAGATTTACTTCAGCATCGCTCCGGCGAGCAATATGAATTGCATACGGATTATATCAATCCTGTGTTTGTGAAAATGCTGAAAACCATCGGTTTTGACAAAAATTATATTCGCGGCGAAGGCTGCTATTTGTGGGATGCCCAGGGCAATAAGTATTTGGATCTGCTGACCGGGTGGGGCGTATTTATGCTGGGGCGAAATCACCCCAAGATACGGACGATGTTGAAGGATGTGCTCGACTCTACGAGTCCCAACTTGGTGCGCATGGAATGCAGTTTGCTTAGCGGGTTGGCGGCTGAGGCACTGGTCCGTCATACGCCGGAAGGGCTTTCCCGGGTATTTTTCACCAACAGCGGTGCGGAAACGGTGGAAACAGCGATTAAATTCGCCCGAGCTAATACCGGCCGCAGCGGTCTTGTTTATTGCGACCATGCGTTTCATGGATTAACCACAGGTGCATTAGCGCTTAATGGGGCGGATTTTTTCCGCCAACGGTTTGGCCCGCTGCTTCCCGATACTCACGCCATTCCCTTTAATGATCTGGCCTCGCTCGAGCAGGCGCTGGCGAAAAAGGATGTGGCCGCCTTTATCTTGGAGCCTATTCAGGGCAAAACCTGCGAATTGGTGCGTGATGGTTACCTGGCCGAAGCGCAGCGCTTGTGCAACCGGTCCGGCACATTGCTGGTGATCGATGAGGTCCAATCGGGGCTGGGCCGCACCGGCAAGTGGTTTTGTTTTCAGCACTGGCCTGGGGTGGAGCCGGATATTATTTGCACGGCCAAAGGGCTTTCGGGCGGATTCGTGCCGGTGGGAGCGGTGATTACCCGGCCGGGCATTATGGATTCGGTCTTTAATTCGCTTGAGCGCTGCGTGGTCCATTCCAACACGTTTGGACAAAACGACATGGCCATGGCGGCAGCGTTGGGCAGTATTCGTGTGATTGAAGAGGAGAAACTGGTGGAAAATGCGGAAGAGTTGGGACGATACACTATTTCGCGTTTGACCGACATCGGAAAAACCTGTCCGTTTGTAACCGAGGTTCGCGGCAAAGGTCTGATGTTCGGCATCGATTTTGCACGACCCAAGGAATCCCTTAAGCTCAAATTGGCATGGGATACGCTGCATAAACTAAATTTTGGAGTGTTCGGACAGATGATCATCATTCCGCTGCTTAACAAGCATCACATTCTCACTCAGGTAGCGGGGTATCATACCGAGGTGATTAAATTTTTACCGCCGCTGGTGGCAACACGGGCTGATATGGACTGGTTTTTGACTGCCATGGAAGATGTTTTGGCCGATACCCAGCGGGTGCCGGGTGCGGCTTGGAATACCGTGTTTAACCTGGCGAAAAATGCGGTAACCGCATGATGAGGAAAGGGGATGGCGGACAATCGGGAATAAGCACCCCGACGGTGCGGCCGCGGTGGTGGTTTGGTATCGTGGCCCAATGTTCGCTAGCTAGTTAAATATGGGGCCAATTCAGCGCGTGATTATCCGGGATGCGGTGATGAGCGTGGTGCGCCATCCGCGTCTGACGTTGCTCATTGCGGCCATCCTGCTGCTTGTTGGAACTTCGCTTGCGTGGACGCGCCTGACGATCTCGACGGATCAAAACAAGCTTTTCTCCGCCAAGGTACCATTTTTTCATAAATATCTGGAATTTATCCGGGAATTTCCAGAAAATGAGGCGATGTACATCACACTCCAGGCACGCAATCCGGATCATCCGCCCTCCGCCCGGCAATGGATTCAATGTGCCAACGCGGTGGCGCGGCGGGTTGCCGGACTGCATCAATACGTGAATTCCGTGGACAGCCACGTTCCTTTGAAACAATTAGGCCGGCAAGCACTTTTGTTTGCAGATTGGCCGCTGGTTAAAATGGCGGCCGCGCAATCGAGCGCGTTTGCGGTATTGGGACAACTCTGGGGCCAAAAGCCGAGCGTGGCGGAGCGGCTGTTGGGTTCGTCGCGTCTGGAACGGTTTTTACGTTTGGCGGCGGCACAACCACCGAGTACCGAGGCGGCAAAATTGCTGGTGCCTATGATGGAGAGTCTGCGGGCGAGCCTGCAGCCGCCAGCGAGAACATCGGCGCGGCTCTCCGGAGCGGCGAATTTGTCGCATCTGATCGGTGGGGCGCGAACCGACCCCAGCGCGTGGGGCTATTATTATTTTCCCGAAGCCAACAATTCGTCGCGTTACTTACTGGTGATCCGGGTGTATCCGCATTTTACCTACGATTCGCTGGCCGCTATTTCCACACCATTAACACATATTGGTGCAGCTATAAAATCAGCGATGCCACCCTTCGCGGCAGAGTTTAAAGTTGGTATGACCGGTCGGGCGGTGCTCTCGTCAGCGGAAATGAAAATTACCACTCACGATACCGACCTTGCTGAAGTCGTGGCCATGGTGACCGTGTTGGCAGGCTTGATTTTGATGCTGCGATCGGTGTGGTTGGCTCTGGCGGCGAGTGTGTCGCTGGCGGTGGCCATCGGTTGGACTTTTGGGTACGCCACACTGGCGGTAGGACAACTGAATTTACTGTCAACGGTATTTGTTATCGCGTTGATCGGTATCGGTATGGACTATTTGATTCAAATTGTAATTCGCTATCGGCGCGAGGTTCGTCGCTATCAGCGACCGCTGGCGGTTTGGGTTCGGGTATTTCGGTATACTGGGCCGCCGGTGATTACAGCCTGCCTGGGCGCTGCTGGTGCGTTTTGGGTTGCCAATCTGACGGCATTCCGAGGGGC
>JABEVA010000284.1 GCA_013044065.1 Phycisphaerae bacterium | reverse complement strand
GTGATGGACACGGATTTCGCGCGGGCATAGCTGCCTTCCCACGGCAGCGGCTTGAATTTATTTTTCCGAGCCTCCCGCACCACGGCCCCAGGCACATGAACAACCAAAATGGGCGTGCTGCCCAGGGAAAAGCTCCGGGCTTTGGTAGTGGCTCCGGTGAGGGGATGGACGATTTCAACGGCCCGGCCAAAGCGCACCGGGTTGGTGGTGTGCAGCGGTGCCCAGGCGGAGAGAACCGTGGTATGAGCACCCTGAAAGACAAAGCCGTAATCTTTACCCGCCAGCAATACCCAACCCAGATAAACGGGGTGCTGGCCCATGTATTTGATCATCTGGGCCATGGCGGTATAGGCCGGACGCGGAGTGAGCTTGGCGGTGAGCACCCCCATGGGTCCGCTGTCACCATCCATTCCTTCAAACCAGTTGATACATGTGATTCCCTGGGCGATACCCATGGCATAGGCCTGAACCAGCGCATCCGCCTGTCTGGCCGGGCTGGGGACGGAATTGTAGCCGACTTCGGTCAGCCATACCGGCACGTTAACCTGGGCCGGATCTATGGCAGCGAGCATTTTGCGGACCGTGGGCACCATGTGCATATACACCGCATCCTGGCCATGATCGACGGCGCAGCCGAGAACTTCGTAAGGATGCAGCGTGATGTAATTAAAATGGTTTTTTCCGCCGGCCTTGATGACCTGTTCGAGATAGCTGACATCCACGGATTTAGCGGCCATGCCAATTTTGCAATGAGGGTCAACCGCTTTGGCGGCGTTGTAGGCGGCGATTAGAATCTTGGCATAATCCGCGGGTGTTTGGTGGCGGCCGGTTCCGTTGGGCGGCTCATTCCACACTTCCCAGTATTTCACTTTTCCATGGGCGGCCCGTACCGTTCGGGTAACCCACTGGGACCAAGCACGCAAATTGTTGACCGGCAGGGTTCCGGGGCGGTCTTTGGTATCACCGGGCGGAACACCGTAGAGCAGGCCGCCGAACTGCATCCGATGGGCGGTGAGGTAGGCCATCTCGTTGGCGTAGCAGCACCGCATCACATGGATGCCGATGGCCTGCATCTGCGGAATCCATTGAGATAGTGCCTGCACGGTAAGGCCGGTGTGGTAGTCCCCACCGATGCCGAAGGGGCTGATGCCGGCAAAGGGGGTCTGCACCTGGTGGCCAATCGCGCGCGCGGTGGCAGGTGGGGTGAGCGCGTACAGGGCCACGAGTAACGCGACCAGCGTGATCAGCGCGGGCGATAAAAATTGCCTGACTCGCACGGGTGTAATGGTTCTCATCGGGTATCCTTTCTTGAAGCCTCCGGTCGCGTGCCGACGGATCGGAGGATTTTAGCGTTTCCAGTAAATTCGGCTGCGTTTTTCGTCATAACAGAGGATTTTTCCATCCCGGCCCATCGCCTCGAAAATGCCGTCCTTTTTCAGCTTGACACGGATGCCCGTCGCCTGCAACTGCCGCAGCAGCGCGGGCAGGGTGGAGATAGCCGTGGCCCCGTTCATGTCGGCAGGCTGTCCTTCCACGGTTTGGGGTGTTTGGCCGCCATACACGATCACCTGGCCGCCCGCGGCAACGTACCCGCGAAGTAGCTTGAGAATATCCGCCTCAATGATGGTAAATGCCGGCACAACAAGCACCTTGTAGTTTTTAAGGATCTCAGCGCGAACTAAGGTGTCGTTGACCAGGTCGAAATCAAAATGGTAGCGCAGAGTGTCAAATAAATCGTGGGGTGGTTTCGGCAGCCCCCACGGAAATTCCTTGATATCCCACGCCGTGGCATGTTCATGCACCCAGTTGACATAGGCTTGCGACGAAAAAATTGCGGCATCCGCCTTCCGCTGGAAACGCAGGTCCATCCATTTGCGAAAACGCCGGAAGTTGCGGATGACCTTGGCCTTTCCCAAAAAGCTGTATTCGTGAAATTCGCGGGCATTGCTGATGATGAATGCAAACATCCGAGCCACGATAAACTCCGGGGTGGATCCGTGGGAGGATTCAAACCCGCAGTACGTACCGTTAAAATTGGTGCCCACCGCCGTGGAACATTGGTAGGTGTTGAGAAATCGGATGTTGTCGCGGGCATTGGTATCGCGAATGCCCACGTTATATTTGGCGCAAAGGCTGGCGGCAGCGGCGTAATGCTGGCCTTCTTCGGCGGAGCCGTCACCGCCCATGCACAAATACATATCCTTGGTCGGCCAGAGTTTGCGGGCCTGGCGCATCCAGAATTCCGCATGATTGAGCATGGCACCCCGATACCAGTACACCTGATCCACCATGGCCCGGCGTGATGGGGCGTGTTTTTTAAGAAAGGGCCGCACCTGGCCAAAATCGCGGTAATCGGTACCCCAGCAGGCATTGAGCGCCTTGATGGTCTTCCACTGTTTTTGGCAATGCCGGCGGAAATCTTCTATGGCGGCGGTATCGTTACACCAGAATCCACGGTGGGTGTGATACTGGCCGTCGAAATTGCCGATGCAGGGGAAGATAGCCTCCCCATAATCGCCGCTGATGCCCAGCAGCAGTGAATCTATCTGGTCCATGCGGGTCCGGTAGTGGTCGTGAAACAACTTGAGAAAGTGCCGCGTGGGCGTTTCAAACTTGCGGTTCCATATGGATTGGATACCGGAATTTTGGTCGTGTTCCAGACAGCGGAAAAAATGGCTGTCCTTGGACTCGCGAAACCAGTAAGGGGTGGCATACCAAGGCCCGCAGATCAGAAACGGCTGCCATTTCACGCCATAACGGGCGAAATGGTCCAATTCACGATCAAAGCGTTTGAAGTTCACCTGCCCCGGTTCAGGTTCGATGTCAATCCATTTCACATAGGTTTCCACGGTGGTGGCACCGATGCTTTTGAGGTAGTCATGGGACTCCCGCGAATAGTCGCGTTCCCAATGCCATCCGATATTGATGCGTTTGGGCTGTTGCATGAATGATAATCCTTATGAGGTTTTCCGTATTTGAGTTTTCATTTTGCGGTGCTCAGCGGGTGTGGGGCGAACAGGGGAAGCCGGCCTCAGAATATTCTGGGCCCGCTCCTGGTCACTACCTCGCCAAGTCAATGTATGCCGGGGCCGCGGTCAGCCGCACTACCACCCGACCTCCGGCCACTTCTTTGGCCGCCATCGGCTTACCGTAGAGACTTTCTACCGTCACCGCGCCGGCGGAGGGGCCGGTCG
>JABEVA010000283.1 GCA_013044065.1 Phycisphaerae bacterium | reverse complement strand
CTTTTAATAATCACAGGCCGAGCCTCTCCAAGGTACCACAGCCGACGCGCAGACACATTGCCCATCGCTGTTATTATATACCAATACTCCCGGCAACGGGAGGCCTGCAAAAGCGGGAAGAAATTCGGGACGTGGCGAACTCGGACGAACGGCAAGGCGCTGGTATGATACCAACACAATCGCCAATGGATTCAACGGAAACGGCTGATTTTCCTGGTGATGCAAGTGCTGTTAGCCGCCGTAGCTCAAGTGGTAGAGCGACGCTTTCGTAAAGCGTCACCCCAAGTTACAAACACCAATGACATCAATGGTATTGAGCAACCGCCAAAAAAACTTGGCGTTCTGCTTGGCGCTTTGGATGCGAAAACCGATCCCCGCCTGGCCAACCTGGCCAAAGCGTGGCCGGACCACCCGAAGCACTACCGCAAATGCTAGCCTTTCGGGCTCCCATCGGCCTGGATCTGTTTCTGAAAATAACCCCGCAACTGGTACATTTTCCTGTGGCAGGGAATAGACAAATGGAGGAGCACGAACACCTGCTCGCGATCTAGTATCTTGCCAGTGGGGTGCCCGGCCTCATTCCTGAAATTGCGGATAATCGACTGAATCCCGCTAAAGTGAGCCTCAAGATCCTCGCGGATCAGGTACGGTAGCTCGCAGCGTTGTTGGTCGAGGACGGCATTGAATTTGTTTATTTTCCTAAGGATGGTTCGCTCTTTCTCAATTGCGGTAAATTTTGGAGCGCGAACGGGGTTCATGGTGGCGCCTCTGCCCGGGCAACGCTATTGCACCACACACACCTTCAGCACTTCGTCGCCGTAGTGATTGATTACCTTTACGGCGATCTTGCCGCTTGACGGCTTTTCAAACGGGCGACTGCGCGTGGAATACAGGGCAGCCCATGCGGCTTCGTCAATTTCCGCGCGCAGGGCGCGCTTCAGTTTTTCATAAGGCTCACCTGCGCCGGTGAAATAGGCATGACGTACGAAAAAGCTCTCGCCATTATAATCCGTGTCGATAAACCAGCAGGCGATCTCGTCGGTGCTGCTGGCCCGCACCTCGCCGGTGGTGGGGTCATACACGTCCAAGCCTTGGAGAGTGACCAGTGTTTGGTGGCTGGTGGTCAGGGAAAGGGGGAAATCCGATTCACTTAGATTTTGGAGCGCAGCGAGCGTTTGAGTCCGCTGAGCATCCGACCAACCTCCGCCGCCTGTTCCCTCAGCGGACTGATTCGTTCCTTGGCGGCCATGCCCAGGTTCCCGGCCAAGATCAGGAAAGTTTCCATCTCTGCAAGGGAACCGCTGGCTGTCCCCAGAAATTGAAGAAATTCTTTTGTCGTGTTGCGTTCCGCTCCCTCCGCGATGTTGGCCGGCACTGACACTGCCGCCCGCCGGATTTGGTTGGTCAGCCCGAATCTTTCCGCCGGCGGAAACTGTGCTGAGATGCCGTACACCATCTCGGCCAGCGCGATTGATTTCTTCCAAGCTTCTAAATCCTGGTAGCTCTTTAATACGCTCATAATTCGCAATCATCCTTCCATTTCTGGCCACTAACCACCGCCCACTGGCCACCATTATATCCGGCTCGCCGAACACCATGAACAAATTCGCGGCCCCGGTTTTCTTCAGTAAATCGCCCATGGCCAGATCGGGGTTAATTTTCGTCGGCAGCACCACCAGCTTGCCATAGCGCTTAGATTCCTCACTCACGTGCGGGTCAAAGGCGAATCCACAGATAACAAGCAGGTCAAATCCCACGCCCTGCACGGCTTCCTTGGCGGCCTGCTTGATCAGTTCCGGGCCAACCGTCCCGTGCTCCGGGCCGATGCAGATCGCCACGCGCTTCTGCCGGCCCTCGGCATCGGTGTATTTGCCTTCGCCATGCACCCATTGGCCCGCGAATGGCTGGACGGAATCAAATTTAAGCCTTTCAGCCTTACGTGTATTTTGTACACCCGCCGTGCGCAGGTTTTCCAAAATCATCTGGCCAAAGTCGTTGGTGCCATCAACTTTCACCACGCGATTATCGGCGTCCGGCACGGTCGCACGTTTAACCTTTTCGGCAGCGCTAAGCGTGCGGTGCGGGGAAAGGCTTTCCACGGTAAACGGGCCGCTGACCCGTACTTTTTTGTTTTCCTCATACGGCTGGTCATATAGCGTTTCCATATCCGCCTTGCGGGCGATGGAGGCGTCAATTTCTTTCTGGCGTTCGCGGCGATGTTGCCACCATTGGCTGTGAATCTCTTTAGCCTTGGCCGGCCACTTCTCCTCGGCCACGCGCGGAACTTCCCATTCTTCCCATTTTTGTTTGAGCAGTTGCCCGAGCTTCGCACGCAGCGGCTCCAGCTCTTTTTGCCATTTGGCATGGATCACATCAATTTCTACGTTGTTGGCAATGGCCTTGAGCGTAACGTGCGGCACGCGCTTGTACACAAATCCCTTACGCGGATCATAATTAAATGTGGCACAGCCGCCCCCGGCTGTGGTCATATTTGTGGCACAGCCGCCTCGGCTGTGGCTTCCGGCCACCTCCGCCTCTTTGGCGATGCCCTCCGGCGAATCGGCGAGAATGTAATACGGATAACGCGCCGCCATGATACGTGTGCGGGCCAAGGTAAGGGCTACGCGGCTGGTATCGG
>JABEVA010000282.1 GCA_013044065.1 Phycisphaerae bacterium | reverse complement strand
TGTTGTACCCCGCCGTGGCGGTTAGCGTGAAATTGTAATTCCCGCTGGAGGTATCCAGCGTCGTCTGGGTCCCTGTACCGTCGGACAGGCTGCCGCTGGTCGGGTTGGCCGTGTTGCCGGTGATGCTCCAGTTCACATCCGCTGGGGACAGGCTGTAGTCCGGGCCGCCGGACTGCACCGACGCGGAAAGGCCCAGAACCACACTGGTTGGCGGCGTTGCGCTGGCGGAATCAATCGCTATGTAGAAATTTCTGGTGATAGTGACTGACTCATTCGTGGAGGCATTTACAATCTTCATTGCATCCATACATTTGGATTTATGTAAAATCATTCACTATTTTCCCGTCATTGCCGTAACCACACCATGTCGCGATTCAGGTATCGCGTGAGGTTTCTGCGCGCCGATGCCTGGGGAATCAACTCCTCCAACAGCACCTGAAGCTGCGAGCGTTGCCGCGAATTCAAACAGCGGCTGGGACCATAGGCATTGTCCCAACAAACTATTTGACCAAGACACCGTAACAATGGGGCCTTGTCCACCGGCGGGGCGGCGCATGCAGCGATGGCTATTGCGGCGACCAGCCCGCACCGGGTGGCCGACTTGATCTCCGGCAGGCCGAAAAGAAACGGCGCAGCACGCACCCCAAGCCCCAGCGCCGAAAAACCGAGTGGTCGCTGATTAAATGCTGCCGATATTTCATTCATGGCTTCATTCGCTGAGGTTATGCGGGCATAATTACTGTGGCATTGCGCCCAAATATCAACCCGTGCGTTGGCCATTTTAAGACAGGCACTACGGATGAGGGTCTCGGGTGTGGCCCCGGCTTTGGTGCTTTGCCGGATAAGGTGCGCTAGATTTTTAAGCGATTCGGTGAAGGGGTCTTCAGACCCCCAAAGAACCCATATCCGTGTCCGGCCCAGCCAGTAACGAACCGGTTTGCATCGCGGGTTTGCCTTCGGAAACAGGAGAACCAGCAATTCCGCCCCCCGATCCATCGCCTGCGACCGCGGCTCGTAAAACGGCTGGAACGGCAACGCAATAGACATCGTCCTGGTACCAAAGTAGATTTGCAACTGGCGCTTGCGTGGTCCCCAGATGGTGTGCTCGACGCGGACAAACAGAATTCCACGGTTTGTCCATTCAACCGTCGACGGCAGCGACTCGCGGCGCACCACGCGCACCACATATATTACGGCATGGTGTCTGATCGCCCCGAGGGCATCCAGCCGCCCCGCCGAAAACAAGGATTGCAATCTACCCACCGGTCGAACGGCGACCGCCGTTGGCGCGTGCGATGGGCCGGCGCAGCCGCCAACACCGGCATAAACACCCAATGAGACCAGCAATAACGCCAAATTGCGGCTGCCGATGAAAAACCTCATTTGCGACCCTCCACGCCCCGGGAGTCGGTCTGCGTCTCAACTATATCAAGCGGCCCATGGCCAAGCAGTGGGGAGAAGAGATTTTTCGTGTCCAGAAGGTGTTCTCGAAGACCCGACACGGTGCTATGCTGGTGGGGATATTCCGCCGACATCATCAAGGTTGAGGCTGGGAAGAGGGTTTTTGGAACAACGAATGGTGCGCTGTCCCACCGCTTAGCCAACCGCGACGCATCAATGCTGGGTGCGCCCCACAGCCCGAGTTTTCCGGTTTGGGGTGAAAATGGGTCGGTGATCCATGGGGTGGCCTGCAGGCTCAAGCGCTCGGCAGGCGAGACAGTGGAAGTCATCCAAGCGGCGGGAAGACGTCCGACGATACCAGGTACCGCGGCGAAATAAACTTCGGTCGTTAGATCATCGGCCGGTGTTCCGGTTGTCACCCCAGGCGGCCCGCTGCCGTCCAACGTTGAAGTAATGCCGTCCAGAGACAAACTCGATCCCGCCGAAGACCAAGTTCCGTTTTGAAGTGCAAACTGCATGGTAATGTGCCAACCAGTTTGGGCATAACTGGCGAATACGCCGGGGAATGCTGTACATTCTGAATCCAAATAATCCGCAAAGCTCGCCTGTTCATAAACGCTGATCAGGGAATTTGGCGTGGCGACATTTGCGTCTTGGTTATCAAACGTGATGGACGGTGCGTCAGTCATCACCGCCGTGAGGAAATTCACAGGGCCGCCGGTCGGTGCCTGATAAAATGGCCCTGGAACCGCAGTTGGATCGTAATCCAATATTGGCAACGTCCCTTGGAGGTATAACTCTCCATAGCCGGTTGGTGAGTAGGTGGCAACGTCTGTGAAGCCTGTAACATTTTGTATCCAACCGCTCGTTATTTGTGCCGTGCCAATTGCCATGTTGGACCCGCCGCCCTCCAAGTCGTAATCGCTGGCCGTAATAGTTATCGCGGGGTATTTAGTATCATTTGGCCCGTCGGAGGAGAAGCTGGTCGTTCCGGAAGTCATGTCCGGCGTTTCTGTGAAGGCCGGTGTGGAACTAATGGTGATACCGCTGGAGGGAACCACCAAATCCACCACCGCCAGATGGAATATACGCAGAATTTCAGATGGCTGCCACTGGCCGTTGCCTATGAGGTCAGCGTAGGCGATGATATTGAATGACCCGGGGGAGTTAGGAGTGATAACATCCTGTGGGGGTTTTTGCGATGGCGTGGAGCTGGGGTTCGGGCCATTTAAAATATCCTGTGGGTTCCTCTGAATGGCCCAGCCGAGTTTGGCCAGCGCGGCGGGCGTATTGGGCACTGCCGCATTGAGCGTCAGTGCGAGTGATGCCCCGCTGTCTTCGGGGACCGTAACAACGTCGGCGTTGTTTATGGTCAGGCCTGTATCGGTGGATGTTGGACCAGTGGAAAAAGCGTAGGGAGTGAGCAGGAGGCTTGTAATTGAATCGGCATGTAGCACATCAATATTTACCGCCGCCTCCGGCTTGGTGGTGTCGATGGTCGTGCTTCCGCTATAGAGCGCAACGCCCGCCACAAGCTGGAAACTGTAATTATCCGTGAAGCTCAGCGTAACTGTTGGACTGGGCGTAGCGGCAAAGTCCCCGCTCGCCGGGTTCGCGGTTGAGCCGTTGATGCTCCAGATAATATCCGGTGTGGTTGGATAATCCGGGCCACCGAATTCAAGATTGGAGACGTCCAAGTTAAACGCGGCTTCGCCCGTGGACGGATTCACCCCCATCACAAATTCACCTTGGGTGGCCCCCGCCGCCTGCGTGAGCGTGTTGAGACTTTGGCTGGCGTCGGTCAGTGCCACCGAAAAGCTTAGCCAGCTTGTATCCTGGCAATGGTCAATCTGATTCTGGTTGTAATAATAATTCTGCGCCGTGTCGTCGTAGGCCAAGCCGGTGGAATCGACCAGAAAACCGAAAGAATTACCCGAATAGCCCGCACCACCTGCGGCCTGTACGAAGCCGCCAATGATGACCGTTTGCCCCAAGCTCAAATTCTCCGCCCCGCCGCTGGCCCCCAGCAACATCGCCTGCTGCCAGGAATCCGCCGCAATGGCCTGGCTGGAGTCTTGGGCATACATGACATCATCATACCCGCCGGCAACGTAGGTATCCGCACCCAGCGACACCTGGTAATAGCCCACATTTGCCGGAGTCGCCAGCGTCGTCAAATTCACCACCGGGCTCCACAGGGAATTGCCATTGGCATTACTCGCCTGCACGCGGTAACTATACGTGGTGCTGGGCGAGAGACCCGTAGGCAGCCACGTATCCGCCGTACCGGGAATCACCTCCACCGTGTTCCAGGTGCTGCCGTTATCGGTGGATTGCTCAACGGTAATGCTGGTGGCGTTGGGAATGGGCCGCCACACCACCCGGCCATCCGAACCCGAAAACGCCTGGGCGGTGATGTTCTGCGGCATCTGGGGAATAACGTTAATGTTGCTAATCGCCCCCACCTCTGCATTGGCAAACGTCGCCGTACTCGCGGTCGTGCTGGAACTGCTGGCGGCCACCAGGCCGGCCGCCGGCGCGGAACCTAAATCGATGCTCGTCTGGCCCACCTGGCTCCAATTGGTCCCATCGGCAGAGATGTAACCCGTCAATACCCCGCTTTGATAGGTCAATGTCAGCCACACCGGCGCACCACTGGCCGGGGCCGCATAGGAGTTATCCGCCTGCATCACCGCCAACTGGCCCTGGCTGGATCGCGTCAAAAATTCCACCCCATCGCCGGGCGTAATAAAAATCCCGCCGAAAACCGCATCATTGCCACCCGCCGCCCGCATCATCAGCCCCGCCTGGGCGAACTGGCCGGTATTGGCCTGGCTGTTGATTTGCGAGGTAATCTGGCTGCTTGCGCCCAGCGCCTGATAGGCGTATTGGCAACTGTCTTGCCGCAGTTTCCTGCCTCCCGTCCCCTGTCTCCTGGATTCTGTTTCGCCCATTACCATACAAAATCCATTATCCCCATTCCCCAATCCGGTTTCAACCACTCCGCTGGGATATCTTCCCGGTCGGAACGACCTTTACCGGGGCGAGACCTGCACTCGCTGGAACACCTCGCCTTTCACCTCGCACCTGGGCCACCACAACTGCACCAGTCGAGATGCCTTTTTCACTGCGCACCCAGACTCCTCCAGCCATTTTGGCGTTACAATAGACGCGACGCCGTTATAACGAGGATCGCAACAAAGAAGACCGAGACCACGAGGATCAAACGCGTTACCTTTTCGGAGCAAACAAAGCGACGGTACACCCGGCCATTCAGCGCGTCAAAGAGTATGTGACAGTCCTCGCAGACGTAAAGCTTCTGGTACCCGAAAAATTCGTCCAAGTCGATTATATTCGCCTCGAACGACCATATCCCGTGCAGAAACGGCAGCGTCGCCAAGCAATGGTGGCCCCGGCACGCGGGACAGATCGCCCCAATCTTAAATACTATGCGCCATCCTAAAAACAAACCAGCGCCTCCTCCGGTTCTATTTACATTTTGGGCAGCGTGTGGACAACACCGCGGAACTCCCCCACAGATGCACTGCGGTTACCGGAATCCCGAGGCCAGCACCCAAGGCCACGGCCAGCCCAGTAAAGTGCGAGCC